>CANHDS010000085.1 GCA_947459465.1 Burkholderiaceae bacterium
CCATGGAAGTGGTTGAATGGGTGTTGGGTGGTGAAGTCCAGCAAGATATCGTGATGTTAATTAACCACTTTGGTGGACAGGCGGTGGGCTTAACAGGTAAAGATGGCGGCTTAATTCATGCCAAAAAAATGATGGTTCCAAATGAGCAAACCCCCTCGGCTGCGCCAATTGACCTGGGTTTTGTGGGTGAAATTGAATCGATTAACCCAGCCGTGGTGAAAGCTTTGCAAGATGATGCGTTTATTCCGGTGATTTCACCAATTGGATTTAGTCAAGAGGGTCAAGCCTATAACATTAATGCCGATTTAGTTGCGGGGAAAATGGCTGAAATTCTTAAGGCCGAGAAATTAGTGATGATGACTAATATTCCAGGGGTGATGGACAAGGCCGGCAAACTGTTAACCGACTTGAGTGCGCGAGAGATTGACGCACTATTTGCGGACGGCACGATTTCAGGGGGCATGCTTCCTAAAATTTCATCTGCCTTAGATGCGGCAAAGAGTGGAGTGAACTCGGTGCACATTATTGATGGACGCATTGAGCACTCCCTACTCTTAGAAATTCTGACAGAACAAGCTTTTGGTACCATGATACGTTCTAGATAAAAAATCATTATGAACAGCAGCGGTAGCCCTCTTCATCAAGAAACAGCTTCTGAGAATAGCGGCGGCGAAACGAAGACTCGCAAGCGTCCCCGCCCAGGTGAGCGCCGTTTGCAAATTCTGCAAATTTTGGCTGAGATGCTACAAAACCCGAGTGGCGATCGTGTCACCACGGCAGCTTTGGCCGCTAAGATCGGCGTTTCAGAGGCTGCGCTATACCGGCATTTTGCGAGTAAAGCGCAAATGTTTGAGGGATTAATCGCATTTATCGAGCAAACGATTTTTGGTCTGATTAATCAGATTAACCAAAAAGAGGAATTAGGCATTGCACAAGTGAAAGGCATGGTGCAAATGCTCTTGGTTTTTGCGGAGAAAAACCCCGGCATGGTGCGCGTTCTATTGGGAGACGCTTTACTGCAGGAGGACGAGCGCCTTCAGGAGCGCATTAATCAAGTTTTGGATCGGGTTGAAACGTCTTTAAAGCAATCACTACGGATTGCGCAAAATCAACATCAGGCTGGGGCGGCTGTTGATACAGCTAGCTTGCAGTCAGCACTTCTGATGAGTTATGTGGTTGGTCGCTGGCATCGCTTTGCTCGAAGTGGTTTTAAGAAATTGCCCAGCGAGGGAATTGAACCAAGCCTACGAATTCTGCTGACTGCATGAGTGAGTTGCAACTCTCAAAGAAAACATATCATTTTGATGCGCCGTTGAGGCTGCAAAGTGGTGCGAGTATTGAGCAATATGATTTAGTTGTTGAAACCTATGGACGGCTTAATACAAATGCTAGCAACGCAGTTCTCATTTGCCATGCACTAAATGCGTCCCATCACGTGGCTGGTATTGATCCAGATAATTCGAATGAGTTAGGCTGGTGGGACAACATGGTTGGACCTGGCAAGCCAGTCGATACCAATCATTTTTTTGTGATTGGTGTCAATAACCTTGGCTCTTGTTTTGGCTCGACGGGCCCGATGAGTATTAACCCACAAACGAATGAACCCTATGGAGCCCGTTTTCCAGTTCTAACGGTTGAAGATTGGGTCAATGCTCAAGCACGCCTTGCCGATCAACTAGGCATTGGGAAGTTTGCGGCAGTGATGGGCGGCAGTCTTGGTGGAATGCAAGCCATGTCGTGGGCCATTCAGTATCCAGAGCGTGTTGGTCATTGCGTGGTGATTGCATCGACCCCAAAGCTCAGCGCCCAAAATATCGCATTTAACGAAGTTGCACGCAATGCAATTTTGTCTGACCCCGATTTTTATGGCGGCGATTATTACAAGCATGGCGTTGTTCCCAAACGAGGCTTACGCTTAGCGCGAATGATAGGTCATATTACGTATTTATCGGACGATGATATGGCCGAAAAATTTGGGCGTGATTTACAACGCTTAGCTGGTGCTCCAGACGAGTATCGATTTAGTTTCGATGTGGAGTTTGCTGTAGAGAGCTACTTACGTCATCAGGGCGATAAGTTCTCTGGATATTTTGACGCCAATACCTATTTACTTATTACGCGGGCCCTAGATTATTTTGATCCAGCAATGCGTCACCAAGGGGATTTGAGTCAAGCCCTTGCGAGTGCTCGTGCCAAATTTTTAGTGATTAGCTTCTCAACAGACTGGCGTTTTTCACCAGACCGAAGCCGTGAAATTGTCCAAGCCTTGCTTAACAATAAGGCCAACGTAAGTTATGCTGAAATCGATGCACCGCATGGGCACGATGCATTTTTGCTCAACGACGAACGTTATCATCGTTTAGTACGGGCCTATTTTGCGACCATGGCGGAGGCTCAATGCAATTAAGATCCGATTTTGATGCCATCGCGAATTGGGTTGAAACGAATAGCTCGTTGCTGGACTTGGGTTGTGGTGATGGATCCTTCCTAGAGTTTATTCGTGCAAAGCGTCAAGCACTCACCTATGGAGTTGAAATTACAGATGCTGCTGTGCTAGCTTGTGTGGAAAAGGGTTTAAATGTAATTCAGCAGGATTTAGAAGGCGGCCTGGCCCTTTTTCAGGATCAAAGCTTCGATACTGTGGTGTTATCGCAGACTTTGCAGACGATTCATCAAACGGAACGAATCTTGCGTGAGGTCGTTCGGGTCGGAAAGCAATGCGTTGTATCGTTTCCAAACTTTGGACATTGGTCGCACCGATACGCAGTTGCGCTTGGCCGTATGCCCGTCTCGAAATCATTACCTTACGAGTGGTTCAATACCCCGAATGTGCGCGTTCTTACCATTGCTGATTTTGAAGCTCTAGCCCACAAATTAGGAATTGAAATTCTGGGTCGTGTGGTTTTGCATCACGGCAACACGGTTTACTGGCTGCCCAATTTATTTGGCAGCTTAGCAATTTATCGCGTGTGTGGGGCTAAATAGTATCCGCTCTTGGTTAAATGATGTACGGGTCTATTTTGAGTGGCCCAGCATTCGTATTTTCTTTTTAGGGTTCTCCGCCGGACTTCCTCTTCTCTTGGTATTGGGCACCTTGAGTTTTCGCCTAAGAGAGCTCGGTATCGATCGCAGCACGATTGGCTATTTATCGTGGATTGGCCTGTTTTATGCGGGCAAGTGGCTTTGGGCTCCTTTGGTCGATCGGGTTCCAATTCCTGGGGTTACAAAGCGCTTGGGGCGCAGGCGTAGTTGGCTGTTATTGGCTCAAGCCCTCATCATGATCGGTTTGGTCGGCATGGCGATGAGCGATCCCAAACAAGATTTACAGGCCATTATTTGGTTTGCATTATTGGTAGCTTTTGCTTCAGCCACCCAAGACATTGCGCTTGATGCCTTTCGGATTGAGTCGGCTAAAGCCGAGTACCAAGCCGCATTGGCAGCCAGTTATCAAACAGGGTATCGCTTGGCAATGATTTGGGCGGGCGCCGGGGCATTGTGGCTTGCAGCCCGCGCGGAAGAGGGTGCTAGCTTGTATTTTGCGAATGCGTGGCAATTTGCTTATTTGGTCATGGCACTATCGATGAGCGTTGGCGTGATAACGACCTTACTCAGTCCGGAGCCTCAAATTGTTCACTTGCCTAAAGCGCGCTCCGCCGGCGAGTGGTTGCACCAAACCCTCATTCAACCCTTTGCAGATTTTATTGGTCGATATCGTTGGCATGCCTTTTTAATTTTGGCACTCATTGCGGTCTACCGCATTAGTGATGTTGTGATGGGCATTATGGCGAACCCGTTCTATGTCGATATGGGCTATACCAAGGATGAGGTAGCGGCAGTCACGAAAGTATTTGGGGTCATCATGACTTTGGTTGGCGCGTTTGTGGGTGGGATTCTGGCACTGCGTTTTGGTGTCATGCGCATTTTGTTTTTAGGCGCCGTTCTTTCCGCAACTAGCAATCTTCTCTTTGCCTGGCTCAGTACGCGCGGCCATGATCTAACCGGTTTAATTTGGGTGATCTCTGCAGACAATTTAAGCTCCGGCATTGCCTCAGCCGCTTTTATTGCTTACCTTTCTTCCTTAACTAATGTCCAGTATTCAGCCACGCAATATGCATTATTTAGCTCAATGATGTTATTACTGCCCAAATGGTTGGCTGGATTTTCTGGGGTGTATGTCGATCACTTTGGATATGAGAGTTTTTTTATTTCGACCGCACTGATTGGTATCCCAGTGTTAATTTTGATTGGTATTGCAATACGGCTGCAGGTTAGAGCGTCCAGTCATATTCAATGATGAGTGGTGCGTGGTCTGAGAAGCGCTGTTTTTTATAAATAACAACTTTCTTTGCTGACTTAGCGAACTCTGGCGTGGCAATTTGATAGTCAATACGCCA
>CANHDS010000086.1 GCA_947459465.1 Burkholderiaceae bacterium
AAACGACGAGTCCCTTTGTTTACCGATATATCAGTTGCTTGCGCAGATAGTAAGACAGCAGTTAAAAGCTCGAACGGTGAGCTATATTCCAATTCAGTGGTTGGCTTAGGGTTATTCGCCTTCAATTGCTCAAAAAAGGCAAGGCGTTGCTCAAGATTCATGATGCTTATGAGCCCGATTGCTTTACTCGTGCAATCGCTGCGGCAATAATCGCTCGTTTACGTTCGATTTCATCGAGTTGCGCTTGGCTTGTTGCTTGACTCTGATCTAATGCAGCTAATTTAGCTTTCGCCTTAGTAGCTAATCGTTCCTGTTGGTCATGCTCCTCACGCTCAAGTCGACTCAAATGAGATTCGTAGCGAGCTCTCGCAAGATCTGCTTGGGCAGGTGACCAGGCATTCCAGCCGGTTTGTTCACCCGTTACGTTTAGCATATGAATGCAATCCACTGGGCAGGGGGCAACGCATAAATCACAACCTGTACACCACTCAGGAAGAACGGTATGCATTTGTTTTGACGCGCCAACGATCGCATCGACTGGACAAGCTTGGATACACAAAGTGCAACCAATGCAGGCTTTGGGATCAATCCAAGCAACTGGACGCGGGCGCTCGATTCCACACTCTGGATTAATAGTGCGGGTTTCTTGATTTAAAGAGTAATTTAGGATTTGGCTAATACGGATGATGCCTTCGACACCACCGGGCGGGCAGCGATTAGGCTTTTCACCATTCGCAAGAGCCTCAGCATACCCACGACAATCTGGGTAACCGCATTTTGTACACTGAGTTTGCGGCAGGACGTCTTCAAGAAGGTCGGCCAGCTTAGTAGAGGGCATGGACTTTAAATCCGATGCAATTTAGTTCGCGTCTTGATTATTGGAGTTCGATGAGTGGTGAGTCCGAATAAATTGTTGGATACGGGGATAGACTTTATTGCGCCAACGACTTCCAGAAAAAATACCATAATGTCCAGCGCCACTCACTTCGTAATGTTCCCTCCTAGACCCCTCGATTCCTTTGCATAATTTATGGGCTGCGCGCGTTTGACCACTGCCAGAAATATCATCCATTTCGCCCTCAATCGTCAGCAAGGCTGATTGTTCAATCGCTTGTGGCTTAACGAGTTCGTCGCCAACCATCCAGGTCCCATTTGGCAGAGCATAGTCTTTGAAGACAGTTCGAATAGTGTCTAAGTAATAGTGCGCATCCATATCCAGTACCGCGTTGTATTCATCATAAAAGCGAATATGGGCTTGTGCATCTTGTTCATCGCCACGTACTAAGTTTTGAAAATAATCCCAATGCGATTGAAAGTGATTGCTCGGGTTCATGGCAATAAAGCCCAGATGCTGTAAGAATCCAGGATAGACGCGTCGCCCTACACCCGGATGCGGTGGCGGTACGTTCTGGATCGTATTTGCTTCAAACCACTCAATTGACTTACTCATAGCCAGCGAGTTCACTGCGGTTGGAGATTTGCGGGCATCAATTGGGCCACCCATCATGACTAAAGAGCGGGGAGTCTTTTCACCACGCGACGCCATTAAGGAAACGGCACCCAGCACTGGAACGGTTGGTTGGCATACCGACATCACATGCAGATTTTCAGCGCCAATATGGCGAATGAAATCTTCGATGTAATGCACATAATCATCTAAACCAAACAAACCTTGATCATTTGGAACCATCCGGGCATCGATCCAATCGGTGATATAGACCTTGTGGTCTTGCAACATCGTGCGAACGGTATCCCGTAATAGGGTCGAGTGATGGCCAGAGAGAGGGGCAACAATTAAAACGACAGGGTCTTGTTTCATTTTGGAGATGACTTCGACATCGTCCGAAAAGCGCTTGAAGCGAACTAAATTACAAAATGGCTTGGCTAGGGCAGTAAATTCTTGGACAACAACTTCCTTACCATGTGCCTTGACAGCTCGTATCCCAAACTCTGGTTTTTTATAGTCTTTACCAAGGCGATGTAATAGTTCGTAACTGGCTGCCACACGCTCAGCACCTGGCATTAGAGAGAGTGGGTTGGCGGGATTTACAAAAGTCTCAGCGGTTGTTTTTGCCCACTCTGTTAGTGGTTGCAATAATACTTTTTGAAAATCGTAGATTTGATAAAGCATTGAATACTCTCCAGAACCAGCAAAAATCCTATTTTGACATGAGAACTCGGGCAATTGCTTGGGCTACCCGATCTAAATTTTTACTATTTAGGGCTGCAACACAAATACGTCCGGTGGATAAGGCATAAATACCATCCTGCTCTTGGAGTTTGGCCACTTGATCGGCGCTTAGTCCTGAGTACGAAAACATTCCGCGTTGAGATTCAATAAATGAAAAGTCTTGTGAGGCACCAGCTGCTGCCAGTTTTTCATTTAAGCCTTGGCGCATGGATTTAATTCGATCGCGCATTTGAGCCAATTCATCTTCCCACATTTGACGCAGTTTTGGTGAGTTAAGAACCGTTGCCACAATTGCAGCACCATGGGTTGGAGGATTGGAGTAATTGGTGCGAATCACACGTTTGAGCTGTGAGAGTACGCGAGCAGATTCTTCTTTGCTTTGTGTCACGATGGACAAAGCGCCAACGCGTTCACCGTACAAAGAAAATGATTTCGAGAAAGAACTCGATACAAAGAAGGACATTCCAGATTCGGCAAACATGCGAACTGCAGCGCCATCCTCATCAATGCCATTCGCAAAGCCCTGATAGGCAATATCAAGGAAGGGAATTAAATGCTTCTCTTGGCAAATAGAAATAATGGTCTGCCATTGATCTTTGGTGAGATCAGCACCCGTTGGATTGTGGCAGCAAGCGTGAAGGATCACCAAGGTTTTCGCAGGAAAGGAATTTAGCGATTTCACCATGCCATCAAAATCTACGCCTCGAGTTTTGGGATCAAAATAGGTGTATTCCAAAACGTCGTATCCGGCAGCCTCAAAAATACCGCGATGGTTTTCCCAGCTTGGAGAACTAATTGCTGCTTTTGCTGTGGGCTCAAGGCGTTTGACAAAATCACCGCCGACGCGCAGAGCCCCGGTACCGCCAAGGCATTCTGCAGTAACGACTCGACCAGCCTGGATTAATGCAGAGTCTTTACCAAAAAGTAAGTTTTGAACGGCAGAGTTATACGGATTGGGTCCTTCAATTGGAACGTAGGCACGCGGCGCTTCTTTGGCTACCACTTCCTTCTCAGCCTCCAGAACAGCCCGTAGAAGAGGAACTTTACCTTCGTCGGTGTAATAAACCCCCACACCGAGATTGACTTTAGTTGGTCTTTGGTCGGCGTTGTAGGCCTCGGTCAGACCAAAAATTGGATCTTTGGGAGCAAGCTGGACAGAAGAAAACAGGTTCATGTTAGAAAAATGGATTAGTTGTTGTAAATCAGGCTCTTAGAAGCGGTTGGTATAAACGGAATAAAAACGGCAAAATTGAAGATTATTTGTAAATTGCTATGTGATTACTCCTTAGCTGTAAATGATAGCCGAGATGCCTAAGCTCACCCCAAAATCGACCAGCAAAAAAAAGAAACCAGATTCAGTCGTTTTTACTGATCCCGCTGAAGTTGCAGAGGATGTTGCTCTAAAGATTGAGCAGGCGGTGACTCTGGATGAGTCGAAGTTTGTTTCTTTTCCAAATTCACCCTATCAACTCTATCAACCATTTCCTCCGGCTGGTGATCAACCGGTTGCGATTAATCAGTTGTGCGAGGGATTGGAGGATGGGTTGCTATTTCAAACATTATTGGGAGTTACCGGCTCGGGTAAAACGTTCACGATGGCCAACGTGATCGCGAGAATGGGTCGTCCAGCTATTATTTTTGCCTCCACTAAAACACTCGCAGCACAGTTGTACTCTGAGTTTCGGGAATTTTTCCCCAGAAATGCCGTTGAATATTTTGTGAGCTATTACGACTACTATCAACCCGAAGCTTATGTACCCCAGCGAGATTTATTTATAGAAAAAGACTCATCGATTAATGAGCATATTGAGCAGATGCGTTTATCTGCCACCAAAAGTTTATTGGAACGTCGAGATGTGGTGATCGTGGCAACTGTGTCGGCGATTTATGGTATCGGCAATCCAGGCGATTACCACAGCATGGTATTGACCCTGCGGCCTGGGGATAAATTGAGTCAACGCGATATCGTGACTCGATTAATTTCTATGCAGTATGAGCGCAATGAGATGGATTTTCAGCGAGGTATTTTTCGGGTACGCGGCGATACGATCGATATTTTCCCTGCCGAGCATAATGAATTAGCAATTCGGGTTGAGCTTTTTGATGACCAGGTCGAATCACTTCATTTTTTTGACCCCTTAA
>CANHDS010000087.1 GCA_947459465.1 Burkholderiaceae bacterium
AAAGCTGTCTGGCTTGGTATTGGAAATCGGTCAAAAAGCCGGTGTTGATGGTCGTTTGTTTGGTTCTGTAACCAACCACGACATCGCGGATGCCATGAAAGCCAAAGGCTTTGTGATTGAGAAAGCTTCTGTACGCATGCCAACTGGCCCATTGAAAGTGGTCGGTGACCACCCGGTGGCTGTTGCTGTTCATACGGACGTTGTGGTTGATATTAATATTCGTGTGATCGGTGAACAGGCCTAGTTGACTTCGGTAAACTAGCTCTATGGCCGAACCTCGCAACCGTCCCGTACCAATGAACCCAGGCATGCCTGGGCCTGGTGACGCGGTTGTACAGGCTCTTAAAGTCCCACCTCATTCCGTCGAGGCCGAGCAATCGGTTCTCGGCGGTTTGCTTTTAGACAACACCGCATGGGATCGTTTAGGCGGTATCCTCTCCGAGCGGGATTTCTATCGTAGCGAGCATGCCTTAATTTATCGCGTGATCGAACGTTTAGTTGGCGATAACCGACCAGCTGACGTCATCACCGTGTTCGAGGCCATTAAGAATGAGCCTGAGGCTGATTTGATTGGTATCGATTATTTAAATTCCTTAGCGCAAAACACCCCAAGTGCAGCCAATATCAAAGGCTATGCAGAAATCATTCGTGATCGCAGCATCTTGCGACGTTTAATTGAAGTCTCAGACAGTATTGTTAATACGGCATTTATGCCGGAGGGCCGATCGGTTCGCACCTTGCTGGATGAGGCAGAATCGCGCATTCTGCAAATTGGTGAAGAGGGGAGTCGCAAAGCGGATTACCTTGAAATTGAGCCCCTCTTAAAAGCGGTCGTTGCGCGTATTGATGAACTGTATAACCGCGATGGTGGCAGCGACATCACTGGAATCGCAACCGGTTTTATTGATCTCGATAAACAAACCAGTGGTCTACAAAAAGGGGATCTGGTCATTGTGGCTGGCAGACCCTCGATGGGTAAGACTGCATTAGCCCTTAATTTTGCTGAGAATGTGGCTTTACATGAAGGTCTACCAGTTGTGGTGTTCTCGATGGAGATGTCTGGTGCTCAATTGGCAACTCGTTTACTCGGATCCGTCGGTCGGGTTGATCAAAGTCGGATGCGGACCGGTAAGTTAAACGATGATGAATGGCCAAGAGTCACCGATGCAATTGCGCGATTGAGTAATACCCAAATCCTTATTGATGAGACCGGCTCCTTAACCTGTCTCGAGTTGCGTGCCCGAGCTCGTCGTATTGCGCGTAATTATGGCGGTACCTTAGGTATGGTTGTGGTCGATTACCTGCAATTAATGAGTGGTAGCTCGGGTGGTAGCGGAGAAAACAGAGCCACTGAAATTTCTGAGATCTCACGTTCCTTAAAGTCGCTGGCCAAAGAGTTGCAGTGCCCAGTGGTCGCTTTATCTCAGTTAAATCGTGGTCTTGAGCAGCGCCCCAATAAGCGGCCTGTGATGTCCGATCTGCGTGAGTCTGGAGCAATCGAGCAAGATGCCGATTTAATTCTGTTTATTTATCGTGATGAGGTGTATCACCCGGATACCACGACTGATAAAGGCGTTGCCGAAGTTATTATTGGTAAGCAACGGAACGGTCCGATTGGTACGGTCCGCCTGAGTTGGCAGGGGCAGTTCACCAAGTTCGATAACTTAGCCCCCAATACGGCTTCGTATGGTGGTGGGTTTAGCCCCTTTTAATTATTTGTAATCCGGCGGGCTTCGGTATAACGCGCTGCCCAATACGGCGAATCAATCCGTTCAAGACGTACTGTGCCACCTGCGCTAGGCGCATGCACAAAACGGCCTTGGCCGACATAAATTCCGGCATGCGAGTAGCGCTCCCCAGTAGTATTAAAAAAAACTAAATCTCCAGGTGCAGGAGGCTGTTGACCAATCCCAGTGCCGATATTACTCATCTGCTGGATCGTTCTTGGTAGTTTGATACCCGAACTATTCTGATAAACATAAACAATTAGGCCGCTGCAATCAAAACCACCGGCGGGGGTATTGCCGCCATAGCGATAAGGGACTCCGACTAAGCCCATTGCCGCAATTGAAATACCCTCATTGCCAACGCTCGTATCGTTTTTAAAGTGTGCGATACGAGGATTACTTGGAACGCCACTGGTTGTTCGTGTGGGAGTGGAGGAGCAGGCACTGAGTGTTAATACACCCAGTGCGATCACCACTGTAACTAGTAAATTTGTATTACAGTGCTTCAGCAGCATGATCGGCTAGTCGCGAACGTTCGCCACGAGCCAAGGTGATATGACCGCTGTGACGCCAACCTTTAAAACGATCGACCACATAGGTAAGGCCGGATGAGCCCTCAGTAAGATAAGGGGTATCGATTTGGGCGATGTTCCCAAGGCATACGATTTTAGTTCCGGGGCCGGCTCGTGTAACAAGCGTTTTCATCTGTTTAGGTGTTAAGTTCTGCGCTTCATCAATAATCAGAAATTTACTCACAAACGTACGACCCCGCATGAAGTTCATACTTTTAACCTTAATTCGAGAACGGATCAGTTCTTGAGTCGCGGCGCGACCCCATTCTCCTGCGGTGTCGTCACTACGATGCAAAACCTCTAAGTTATCGTCAAAAGCGCCCATCCAGGGCTGCATTTTTTCTTCTTCAGTGCCGGGTAAAAATCCAATATCTTCACCGACCGGAACGGTTGCTCGAGTAATGATGATCTCGTTATAGCGTTTGCTATCCAACACTTGCTCAAGGCCGGCTGCTAGGGCAAGTAATGTTTTGCCGGTACCAGCTTGACCAAGCAGAGTTACAAAATCAATGTCTGGGTTCATGAGGAGGTTCATGGCAAAGTTTTGCTCACGATTACGCGCGGTGATGCTCCATACATTATTTTTCTGATGGGAGTAATCCTTCAGAGTTTGAAGCAAAGCAGTCTTGCCATTGATTTCACGCACGAGGGCATAAAAGGGCGTTGTGCCGTCTGGGTTCTCTTGATAAACAAATTGATTGATGAGCATGCTGGGCACCAGGGGGCCAGTAACCCGATAAAACATCGTGCCGCTTTTGCCATCCGCCCAACTCTCCATGGCCTTGCCATGCTTAGGCCAAAAGTCACTCGGTAGTGCCATCACACCCGAGTACATTAAATCTCGATCTTCTAAGACCTGGTCATTGAAGTAATCTTCGGCCGGAAGGCCCAGAGCCCGGGCTTTGATCCGCATATTGATATCTTTCGATACCAAAACAACTTCTTGCTGAGGTTTGGCTTTTTGCAGATCACGAACCACCCCTAAAATCAGGTTATCGCCTTTACCCTCGGGCAACCCCTCGGGTAGAGGGGCAGTGGAAAACTGGGTCTGGAAAAATAACCGTCCCGTTGCATCTTGGTTACCCAATTTATTGAGCGGAATCCCTTCGTCGAGCTGACCGCTGGTACCGGCAATGAGTTGGTCAAGCGAGCGACTCACCATGCGCGCATTGCGAGCAACCTCACTCATTCCCTTTTTATGGTTGTCGAGTTCCTCAAGGGTTGTCATGGGCAGGTATAAATCGTGCTCCTCAAACCGAAAGAGTGAGGACGGATCATGCATTAATACATTGGTATCTAAGACAAAAAGACTTGGTGGACCTGTGCGCACCGTGCGCTTTGGGCGCTCTGGCTTAGAGTCCAGTTGCTTTTCCAGGTGTTGGGCTGGAGCAATGGTCTTAATTTGTTCCAATGCTGCCTCGGCGGCTGACAGATCATCATCCATATCAATATTGGGTTCTACTTCTTGGGCCCAGCTTGGCGCATGTGCTTTTTTTACCTTCTTGGGGGGATTTTTGAGATCCGGCGTTTTCTGACGACTTAAATTGACTTGATCAGCAATTTGGGTGGGCAGTGGAGGTAATGGCATGCGAGAACTTCTCCTAAATGAAAAAACCGCCTGCTAAGAGCGAAAGGCGGTTTTGAAGGGTGATGCAGAGGGCGGGGTGATATGCACGATTTGCAAGGGGGCCGGTATCCCGTCGTGGCCTAGATAGACCCCGATGCGGGTTTAATGGCATCCATCGCTTACGGTGCATATAGCCATACTGTAACCCAAATTGATGTCTTTGCAAGTACCGTATAAATCCCTAGGACATTGCCTTGGCGGCAGCGAGTACCTCGGCCACATGACCAGTCACCTTAATGCCTCGCCACTCCTTTTGGAGAATGCCTTTGCTGTCAAACAGGAAGGTGCTACGGTCAACGCCACGAACTTGTTTGCCGTACATATTTTTCATCTTGATGACATTAAAAATTGTGCAAAGTTTTTCTTCGGTATCGGCAACCAACTCAAAAGGAAGGCCTA
>CANHDS010000088.1 GCA_947459465.1 Burkholderiaceae bacterium
TGGATCACCATTTCTTGCAGCGCATGTTGAAGTGATTCAATCTCATGAACGGCATTTAAAAATGCGCGACTCGTCTTGGCATCTTCCACAATCCAATATTTGAGCTTCGCAATCTGCCGAAGGTTCTCAATAGGCATTACACGCGGCAGTTGTGCAGCCCGATGGTCACTACCTAAAGTATTGGGTACTAAATATAGGCTACCAATCTTCATACTATGGTGATTGTTTAGGAGCAGGTAGTGGTATCCCCGCTTGATGGAATAGGCTGGTGAGGGCAATCAGAGGTAAACCAATCAGCGCCGTTGGATCCTGACTTTCAATTTTCTCGAGCAAGATTATTCCCATGCCTTCCGATTTGGCGCTACCAGCACAGTCATACGGTTGTTCAAGCCGCAAATAGTGATCCAAAACCTGCTCGGGTAGATTACGAAATTGAACAGTGGTTGGAACATGGATAGTTTTGCAAAAATTCTGACCGATGAGGCAAAGCGATGTATGAAAAACAACCACTTGACCCTGCATTTGTTTGAGTTGAGCTATCGCGATTGCATGTGTTCCCGGCTTACCAATGATTTGCCCATTCAAATCAGCGCTCTGATCGGAGCCAATCACCCAAGCACTTGGATGCAATGCAGCGATCGCTTGCGCTTTTGCTTGTGCTAATCGAAGCGTGAGATTTTTGGGAGTCTCGCCTGGTAGTGGGGATTCATCCAGGTTAGGCGCAATCGCTATAAATGGCAACCTAAGTCTTTGGAGTAGTTCTTTTCGGTAAGGCGAGCTTGAGGCTAGGATTAGATTTGGAGCAGATGACATAAATGACTTGGTGGTGTTTGATAATGTCTATTGTTTGAATGAATTACATATCGTTGATCGGATGACACAGAACTCGCCTTACCCAATTCAATCTTTAGAAATCAACCCCAGCTCCTTGCTTAGAGTTGATATGTTAGCGCCTGTCTCTTACCAAGGCGAGGGATTTATCCAGCTTGGCGATTTTCCAAGACTTTTAGCTGAATCAGCCTCTGTGAGCCCAGGTGATGGATTTGATTGCCAAATTGTTAGTTTGCATCGTGATGATCGGCCGTTCATGGAGGTACAGATTCGAGGGCGGATGGCGATTGCCTGTCAACGGTGCTTAGACCCCATGGCATTAGAGTTGGAAATACAAAGGACCTATGTTTTTTTAAGAACGGAAGTAGAGGCAGATCAATTTCCTATGGATAAAGATGAGGAAGAGGCAATGGTCGCCTCAACCCACTTTAATTTGCTTGAAGCGATCGAAGACGAGATTTTGCTAGCACTGCCTCACGCACCCAAACACCCGGTCGGCCAGTGTCAATTGCGGCAAGTAGGGGCTGACTTGGAAAAGCCTAATCCCTTTAAGGTACTGAAAAACCTCAAGAAATAGCAATCATTTTGCTATCGAATGCGGGTTTCTACCACTTTCTATGCTAGAATTGCGCCTTGCTTAGGAGTTCATTATGGCCGTCCAACAGAACAAAAAATCCCCTTCCAAACGTGGCATGCACCGTGCTCACGATTTTTTAACTGCGCCCGCAATCGCAGTAGAGTCCACCACCGGTGAGGCTCATTTGCGCCACCACGTATCCCCAAATGGCTACTACCGTGGTCGTAAAGTCGTTAAAACGAAGAACGACTAATTCCTTATCGTTGGATCGAAGCGGCTCAGGCCGCTTTTTTCTTAAAGACAATCGACGTTTTATATATATTCAATGAGTATCACTCTGGCGGTCGATGCTATGGGCGGGGATTTTGGAGTAGAAATTACCATCCCCGCTTGTTGCGATTTTCTGCAAGATCATCCGGATGCTAGGGTTGTTGCAATTGGCAATGCTCTGGCGATCGAACAATCAATTCGTCAATCAAAGCCAGATTTATTAGACCGTTTTCAAATTCTGGGCACCTCTGAAATTGTCCTGATGGATGATCCGATTGAGATTGCTTTACGTCGCAAAAAAGATTCTTCGATGCGCGTGGCCATTGAGCAGGTGCGCGATGGTAAGGCTGATGCCGTGATTTCTGCAGGCAATACTGGTGCGCTGATGGCAATTTCCCGCTATATCTTAAAAACTTTGGATGGCATTGATCGACCGGCGATTGCGACCGCCATACCGAATGAATTAGGTAAAGGTACCACGGTACTTGATTTGGGTGCGAATGCTGATTGTGAGCCAATCCACCTTTTGCAATTTGCTCAAATGGCTGATGTGATGCTTCGCGTAGTGAATGGTAATCCTAGACCTTCAATTGGTTTATTGAATATTGGTGAAGAGGTCATTAAAGGTAATGAGGTCGTTAAACAAACTGCCGAGCTACTACGCCAAAGCCAACTCCATTTTTACGGTAATGTAGAAGGTAACGATATCTTTAAGGGAACCACGGATATTGTGGTTTGCGACGGCTTCGTTGGTAATGTTGTATTAAAAGCCAGCGAGGGCCTAGCAAAAATGATGAGCGGTATGATTCGTGAAGAATTTAATCGATCCTTGCTAACCAAATTAATGGGCCTAGCTGCTTTATTGCCATTAAAAAGAGTCCGCCAACGGGTCGATCACCGGCGCTATAACGGTGCAGTTTTGTTAGGCCTCAAGGGTTGCGTGATTAAAAGCCATGGCTCTGCGGATCGTTTTGCCTTCAAGGTATCGCTAGAGCGTGCCTATGATGCTGCCAAGAATCAGATGGTCGAGAAAATTGCTGAGTCATTTACGTTGAGGTCCGCATGAGTCAGGGTCGATTTGCTCGGATTGCCGGTACTGGTAGTTATCTCCCCGCATTAAGGTTGAGTAATCAAGACTTGGTAGATCGTTTGTCCAAGGAGGGTGTTGAGACCAGCGATGAGTGGATTAAAACCCGGAGCGGTATTTCAGCCAGGCATTTTGCTGCCACAGATGAGTTAACGAGCGACTTAGCGGTGAAGGCAGCACAATGCGCGATTATGGAAGCGCAATGGAATGCTGATGACATTGAGTTAATCATCTTGGCGACGTCAACCCCTGATCATCTAGGTGGCTTTCCAAGTACCGCTTGCGTGATTCAGGATAAGTTAGGTTTAACGAATGGTTGTGCTGCTTTTGACGTGCAGGCGGTGTGCGCTGGATTCTCCTATGCCTTGAGTACCGCAGATGCGTTTATTCGTGCTGGGATGTATCAAAAGATTTTAGTGATTGGAGCCGAAGTATTCTCTCGAATCTTGGACTTCAAGGATCGAAGTACATGCGTCTTATTTGGAGATGGGGCGGGTGCTGTTGCGCTTGAGGCCTCCGATCAGGCTGGAATCTTAGCAAGCGCCTTGCATGCGGATGGTAGTCAACGCGATATCCTGTGTGTTCCGGGGCGGGCAACCTCTGGCGGGATTGAAGGAGTTCCCTTTTTGCGCATGGATGGCCAAGCCGTCTTTAAATTAGCGGTGAAGGTATTGGAGCAAGTTGCTCACGAGGTTTTGCAAAAAGCGAATATGCATCCTGAGCAAATTGATTGGCTTGTTCCGCACCAAGCTAATATTCGGATTATGGAAGGAACTGCGCGAAAAATGGGAATGTCTATGGATCGTGTGATTGTTACTGTCGGTGAGCATGGTAATACTTCTGCAGCATCGATTCCCTTAGCGCTCGATCATGGCATTCGATCGGGTCAAATTAAGCGTGGTCAGCACATTTTGCTCGAGGGCGTTGGGGGCGGCTTTGCTTGGGGCGCGGTTGTATTGCGCTATTAAAGAGAAAAATTGATATGACATTTGCATTTGTATTTCCAGGACAAGGCTCCCAATCGGTGGGGATGCTTAATTCATTGGCTTCACGTACAGAAGTGCATGCCACTCTGCAAGAGGCTTCTGATGCGCTAGGAGAGAACATTGGCAAGTTAATTGCAGAGGGACCTGCCGAGGCATTAGCCTTAACCACAAATACGCAGCCTGTCATGCTGACTGCTGGTGTAGCATGTTATCGAGCCTGGTTGGCTTCTGGCGGACCCAAGCCCAGCGTAGTTGCGGGTCACAGCTTGGGAGAGTACTCAGCTTTGGTTGCTGCCGGAGTGATTCGTTTTAAAGATGCCTTACCTTTGGTGCGATTTCGTGCAGAGGCCATGCAATCAGCAGTTCCAGTTGGTACAGGGGGTATGGCCGCGATCCTAGGACTTGATGATCAGCAAGTGATTGAAGTGTGTGCGCTTGCAAGCCGCGAGTGTGGAAAAGTCGTTGAGGCGGTTAATTTCAATGCCCCAGGCCAAATTGTGATTGCTGGTGCGACCGAGGCAGTTAGTAAGGCTTGTGAATTACTTAAA
>CANHDS010000089.1 GCA_947459465.1 Burkholderiaceae bacterium
GGATTTGATCCTAAGCAGGACGCGGTGTGGATGGCAGAAGTGGATGAGGAATCCACCCATATTTGGTCTTCAAAGCAACGGATTGCGCTATTTATTAGTGCGATGCGTCATTTTGCGCAGTCGTTACGTAAGGAAAAGATTGCCTTGCATTACAGCAGGCTTGATGATCCTAATAATACCCAAAGCCTTGAGGGTGAGCTTGCTAGAACCATTACTCTGTGTAATCCAAGCAAACTCATGATGACTGCCCCGGGGGATTGGCGTGTACTGGAGAAAATCAAACAGCTGTCATTACAAACTGGCATTGAACTAGAAATCCGAGAGGATCGGTATTTTTTCTCGACGGTGCGCGAGTTTTTTGAGCATGCCAAGGGTCGCAAACAACTGCGTTTGGAGTATTGGTATCGCGAGCTTCGCAAAAAGCACCAGGTCCTCATGGATGGCGATACACCCTCTGGTGGCGAATGGAATTTTGATACGGAAAATCGCTCCTCCTTTGGCAAGGAAGGTCCCCCACCTATACCGCCACCATTTCGCCTCAAGCCTGATAGCATTACCCAAGAGGTGATCCAACTCGTTGAGAGTCGCTTTGCATCCCATCCAGGTTCGCTTGCTGCAAGCGCTTCTGGGTTTGGGTGGCCGGTCAATCGGCAAGAGGCTCTAAGTGTATTGGAGGACTTCATTCAACATCGTCTTCCTGACTTTGGCCTATACCAAGATGCTATGTGGACCGATGAGCCATGGCTTTTTCATTCGCATATCGCGAGCGCCCTGAATCTGAAATTACTATCCGCTCAGGAAGTGGTAACGGCTGCAGAAGCAGCCTATCGTCAAGGCTTTGCACCGATTACTGCGGTTGAGGGATTTATTCGTCAAATCTTAGGCTGGCGTGAGTATGTTCGCGGTATCTATTGGATGAATATGCCAAAGTATCTTGAGCTAAACGCTTTGGAGGCCCATCAACCATTACCGGCATTTTTCTGGGATGGCAATACGCAGATGCAATGTTTATCACAAACCATTACACAAAGTTTACGCACCGGCTACGCACACCATATTCAGCGTCTGATGATTACAGGCCTCTATTCCCTACTTCTTGGAGTAAAGCCAAAGGAGATTCATGCTTGGTATCTGAGCATGTATGTGGATGCCGTCGAGTGGGTCGAGCTCCCGAATGTCATTGGTATGAGCCAGTTTGCTGACGGAGGTTTAATGGCGAGCAAGCCCTATATTGCAACCGGCAAATACATTGATCGCATGAGTAACTACTGTAAGCACTGCGTCTTTAAGCCTGATCAGTCCACTGGTCCCAATGCTTGTCCATTTACGACCCTATATTGGGATTTTCTGATTCGCCATGAGAGCGCTATGAGTAAGAACCCGCGCATGCTCATGCAAGTTCGCAATCTCGCGCGCATGACCGATCAAGCCAAGCAAGCAATTCAAGACAAAGCGTCTGAGCTGCGCAATCCTTAGGTTGGCAAATAATCCCACCGATCAAATCGAGCGGCTTGACCCACCCTCACCCCATTCGTATCGATTAAATTCCAGACAGTTGCATTGCGAATCCAAAACCGTTTACCAGTCTTTGATATCCGAATCCCCGAGTAGTCATCGATGAAGCCAAATTGATGAACGCGCTGCAATAAGGATTGACGCTCGTCTTGCAAAACAGGTTCTGCTGATTGACGCGATGGAATCGAAGTAATTTATCCCCAACGCATTTCAAATACATTCTGAGCCATTCGGTTGGCATAAACAAAGATTGGGTCGTCGCTAATATCATGCGCCACTAATGCAAAAGGAGCCTCATAGAGCATTTGTGCTGCATTATGTGCAAAAGTAGATTCAATACAGGGCTTGCCCAAGAAATGCTGATAGCTATCTAAGATCAACCCGGCCTCTATGGGCATAAATTGATTTTTAGTACTTGGCTCAATTCGAGAAAATGACATGCCGATCGTTATCGGCCTAGTAATGAGATGATTTTGTAGCGACCATCACTACTCATGACTTTTAAGGTGTATTCCTCGATGAAAACTGCGTCACTTAGTTTTGGGAAATAGAACTCAAACGACTTCCTTTTGGGTTCGTCTGCAACATAGACCAATTCTTTAATAGGATCAATTTTTATTATTCGGTACATAAATACTAGGCAATACAAATAAGACCTGTAATACTAGAATTCAAAACTAAACATAAAATATCTAGATTCATTCTACAGGCGATTTAGGAAAAAATGCAATTATCCAAACCAACGGACTACCAAATGGAAGTTGATCAGCAAACCATTTGGATTAAGAACAAAAACACCACAATTGCCTACTGCCGATTTTCTAATCATGGCGATATTGAATACATTTATGTTCAGCCGATGTACCGTTTAATGGGCTTTGGCCGCAAGCTTGTAGAGGAGGTCAAGCGCATTACTGGTAAATTGGGTTCTCCCTATGAGCCTGTTTCGCCCATGGGACAACGTTTTTTTGCTGCTCTCAAAAAATATTCTTAATGAACACCATTAAGAAAATTTATCTGGGATTTGTTCTTCTACTAGGCAGCACCACTGCAACTGCAAACACAATCATTGATCTAAGTCATCAGACTCCTATCAATCCAGAGCAGTTGATTGCAAAGTTAATCAGCGCTGACTACATTTTGCTGGGAGAGTTACACGATAACCCGCATCACCATCAGACGCGAAGTCAATTAATCACTGCAATTACTTCTAAAAAATATACAGCGGTTGTTGAGTATCTACCAACCGGTCAATCCGTTCGGTTTTCTGGATCAACTTTACATTCTCTTGAGCAATCTGGTTTCTCCCCAAAAGCATGGCCTTGGAAGCTTTATGAGCCGCTGTTTGAAGCAATTCGTTCATCTGGTTTACCGCTCTTCGGCTCTAATCTCGACCGCTCCATTTCCAAAACCATCTTCTCTGGTGGGCCCCTCCCGTCTACGATGGAATCGGACTACCAAAAAAGTGCTTTGACAAGTGATGCAAAACGCAGTCTTGAGAAAGATTTGATTGATGGGCATTGCGGTAAGCTTCCTGCACAGTATTTAGAGCCTATGTTTAAAGTGCAGCGCATAACGGATATTTCCATGGCGCAGGTCATGATGCGCCATTCTCCGGCCATTCTTTTTGCCGGCAATGGGCATGTCCGTAATGATTACGGCGTACCCCAAGTTCTACGATCTCTTGATTCTTCCAAAAAACGTGTGAGTATTGGCTTTATTGAGGAGGAAAGGCGCGACTCTAAAGCATTGACCGAGTTAGCCAAACTCTATGATTATGTCTGGATTACGCCAAGTATTGAGCGAGCCGACCCTTGCGCCACCCTTCATTTTGGTAAATCCGAGTCATCTAAGTAGTAAGCATCGGCAACAATTGCTGGGTCCTTCATTAAGCACACAATAAAGGCACTGGTGCCATAGACTAAAACCTTAGGTAAATGGCGCAACACAGTCCACTCCAAGCAGGGCGGTTCTCGACGCGTTGGGGAAAGTTTCTTTAGACAATTCATTTTTTTCGTACTAAGCGATTGATCTTGAAATTTCATAAAGACGACCCTATATCTCTTTCACGAGATCATTCCTGAGTATTTTTTGATGATAAATAAGGAGTCGTTATGTCAAGTTCTAATCAAACAAATGTTCGCTATTCCATACAGGAGTGCAAGGCCTCGCTCGATAAAAACAATCAACACAAGCGCTATAACCATAGTATTCGTGAGTGTGATCAATCAATACGTGCTGAGAAGAAGTAAATCACTCGTTCTTGCCCCAAGTTTTAGCTTGGGGCTTTTTTCGGCATAATGGTTCATGGCAATTCGTCTTGAAACTATTAGCATTGGGATCACAAAACCCTTGTGGGTTCGTGACGGGGAAGACCTCCGTACGGTCATATCGGCCATTAACAAAACTCCAGTTAGCACGATCATTCAACCCCATGCGATTGAAGTAACAACAAACGGCATCATTGGTGATGAGCAAGCCGACCCCCTAGTTCATGGTGGGATTGAAAAAGCACTCTACATGTATCCGCACGAGCACTACCCCTTTTGGGGTTCGCTACTTTCTGAAGCCAAAGGCCAATCCCTCAGGTTAGAACATGGCTATCTCGGTGAAAACCTCACCATTAGCGGGCTTAGTGAGCACGATGTTTACGTTGGTGATCGCCTTCGGATTGGATCCATTGAATGCGCAGTAACCAAACTACGCGAGCCCTGCTATAAGTTCACAGCGAAAACGGGCGTTGCAACGGCGGCCAAGGCA
>CANHDS010000090.1 GCA_947459465.1 Burkholderiaceae bacterium
AGTACATTGAGTAAGACCTCGGTATCAGAGCTAGTATTGATATGACGGCGATCACGATAGGCCATTTCACTCCGCAGCATTGGGGCATTGGTTAGGTTACCGTTGTGCGCCAAGATGATGCCAAAGGGTGCGCTTACATAAAATGGTTGCGCTTCCTCTTCGCTACTCGCCGATCCAGCGGTGGGATAACGTACCTGTCCAATGCCTGCGTTACCCACGAGACTGCGCATATTGCGGGTACGGAATACATCGCGCACCAAACCATTGGCTTTATGCATTGCAAATGAATTGCCGTTCATGGTGGCAATCCCAGCTGCATCCTGTCCCCGATGCTGCAACAAAAGCAAAGCGTCATACAAGAGTTGGTTTACAGGTCGATGCGAAATTGTTCCGACAATACCGCACATAGTTAGCTCCCTGCCGATCGGGAACGATCGGTCATTGAAATTGCGTTTAACTGCTTCGCCCAGTTTTCAGGCAACCATGAGCGAATGAGACCCGTTCCTTGCTCCAGTATTGGCCGAATCGCAGAGGCTTGCCATGCTTGAGTTTGTTGCGCCCCTGTCAGCGCTCCCAAGGTGCTAAGTACAACCAACACCAGAGCGCCCCGCACAAAACCAAACAGCAATCCAAAGAATCGATCGACTATGGTTAATCCTGCGGTCGAGAGTAAGGATTGAAAGGCTCGAGCCAATAACCCAGCGGTAATCAGAACGGCAACAAAGATAACAAGGAATGCGCTTGCTAAGCGAGCGGTCTCGTTGGAAATAAACGTAGAAAGCCACTCGGTCGCTAAATAATTACAGAAATGGTAGGCAAGCCAAGCGGCAGCAAACCATGATATGAGGGCAATCACCTCACGAAAGAATCCCCGCCATAAACCGACTGCTGCCGATAGTACCAAAATGCCAATCGCAAAATAATCTAAGGTTGTGAGGTGAATGGCACTGAGGGATTGCATCATTAACTCTTGTTCAATTCAACGATACGAGGATTCAAGCCAAGAGAACGAATTCGTTTCTCGGCTGACTCGGCAGCCTCGCGCTCAGCAAAGGGGCCGGCGCGCAGTAAATAAAGCTTCACACCCTCAGCGTTATTACGCGTCATCACATAATAAGGAATCTTGTTCTCTTTTAACTTGGCAACCCAACCGTTGGCACGCTCCTCTGAAGCAAAAGCACCAATCTGAATCACAAACTTGCCATTCGCTGCTATCTTGGCATCGGCTGTACCCGCAGGCTCTTTACTGGTGCTCACCAACTCTTCGCCCGGAGCTAGCCCCAAACTTTTATTGGTTGCAGCTGAGCTTGTCGGTGCTGGGTTGGTTGGCTTTGGCGCAACTGCGGGTGCGCTGGCCGTTGGCGGCGCCGGTGTTGATGGTGGAGTAATGTCAGGCTTTGGCCCTGTTTTCACTTCCGCCGCCGCCTTTTTATCGGGCTCAACACTCAAAACACCTGCTGCGGGATTAGGCAAGTTACTCACGATTTGAACCGTGATGTCATTGGCTACGGGCTTTGGTTGTTGATCAAGGATTTGCGGCAAGCCAATCACTGCAATCAGTACCAGTGTGGCCGCACCGATTAACCGATGGCGGGCACGTTGCTTCTCAGGATCCTCGGTAAGCGCAAGGTCTTCGGCACTTTCTTCACCAGACTTTGCACGTTTTGGGAAGGTGCGGCGAGCCAAGGGCTCAATTTTTTGGGGGGCAGGCTTGCGTCGAAACAGGTTCGATAAGAAGGTCATGGATCAATGTGCCTGGTTATTTCGATAAGCCATTACGTCTGCGACGGTATAGAAGGATCCGAAGACTGTAATTCTATCACCCTCACCCGCTTTATCCAACGCCGCTTGGAAGGCAGCCCCTGGGTCTGGGAATACAAGGGCCTCTTTGTTAAGTGCCTGTAGGCGCTTTGCCAAATCGTGTGCCGAGGCAGCTCGTGGTGTCGGCAAATCCGTGCAATACCAATAATCAACACTATCGAGCATGGGCTTTAGAACCCCATCAATATCTTTATCGGCCATTGCTCCAAACACGGCATAGGTGTACGGGTGATATGCCATAGCCTCAATGCTTTGAGCCAAGGTTGCTGCTGCATGCGGATTATGAGCAACATCCAATACCACCGTGGGTTTACCCGGTAAGACCTGAAAGCGTCCGGGCAGCTCCACCAGTGCTAAACCATTACGAATATCCTGAGCACTAACGGGTAAACGATCATGCAAAGCGATCAAGGCGGCGATTACTGCGGAGGCATTAAGAAGTTGATTAGCTCCCCGCAATGCAGGATACCCAAGGCCACTAAAACGCTTACCCCGTCCAGACCAGCCCCACTGCTGTTGATCGCCCGTAAAGGAATAATCCTTACCCATCAGCCATAGATCTGCTCCGATCGCCTTTGCATGGTTGACTAAAGATATTGGAGGCATTGGATCACCGCAAATCGCGATGGCTTTACTCCGAAAAATACCGGCTTTCTCAAAAGCAATTGCCTCGCGAGTATTGCCTAAATAAGCCATATGGTCTAAATCAATACTCGTCACAATCGCGCAATCCGCATCCACAATATTGACAGCATCTAGACGTCCGCCCATGCCAACCTCTAAGATCACAGCATCGACCGAGGCACTGGCAAAGACATCCATAATTGCCAAGGTGGTGAACTCAAAATATGTGAGGGTTGGTGGATCGCTTAAGCGACAGCGCGCTCGCTCTACTCGCTCGAATGCATTTAATAAATCAGTATCACTAACATCAGCACCATTCATTCGGGCGCGTTCGTTAAACCGAAGAAGGTGTGGTGATGTATGACATGCCACCTTATATCCAGCAGCTAGCAAAATACTTTCCAGAAACGCGCAGGTGGAACCTTTTCCATTGGTTCCTCCCACGGTAATCACTGGGCACGTAAATTTCAGTCCCAACGATTCTTTCACTCGCGTAATACGAGCCAATCCCATATCGATGCCCACCGGGTGGGCGGTTTCCAAGTGGGACAACCACTCGTCTAGCTTGGTAAAAAGGATCGGTTTATTCTGCTGTGGTTCAAGCACGACTTAGCTCGAACTATTGGTTTGCAGTAATTGCTTCGGTAACTTCTCAGCCGGAATCTTTTGTAATAAGGCCAGTAATTTTGCAAGCTCAGTGCGCATTTGACGACGATCGACAATCATATCGATGCCACCCTTTTGCATGAGAAATTCAGAGCGCTGAAAGCCTTCAGGTAATTTCTCACGCACGGTTTGTTCAATCACGCGTGGGCCAGCAAAGCCAATCAGCGCTTTTGGTTCAGCCATTACCACATCACCCATGAACGCAAAGCTAGCCGAGATACCGCCCATGGTGGGATCAGTTAGCACACTAATGTAGGGTAAGCCTGCTTGCGATAGTTTGGTTAGCATGGAGTTAGTTTTGGCCATTTGCAAGAGCGATAACAAACTCTCTTGCATGCGAGCCCCACCCGTTGCTGTAATACAAATAAAGGCACATTTTTTCTGGATTGCTTCCTGAACGCCACGTGCGAAGCGCTCACCGACTACTGAACCCATCGAGCCACCCATGTACTCAAACTCAAAACAGGCCACCACCGCAGGAATGGATTCAATCTTTCCAGCAATGACAACCAAGGCTTCTGATTCGCCCGATACGTCACTGGCTTGCTTCAAACGGTCGGGGTATCTTTTACTGTCTTTGAACTTGAGAGCATCAACCGGGTATACGGTATCTCCGATTTCAACGCGTGGTTTGGGGTCTAATAAATGATCTAGACGTTTGCGCGCATTGATGCGCATATGGTGCGAGCATTTTGGACAAACAGATAAATTAGCTTCAATATCAGTGCTGTAGAGAACCGCATCGCAACCGCCGCATTTGACCCATAAACCCTCCGGAACAGTCTTCCGATTGGCCGGATCGCTTTGTTGGATCTGGGGCGGCAGTATTTTGTCAATCCAGCTCATAGCGGTATTGTAACGACCTTCAATCGTTATCTAAAGCCTGTCGGATTTCGTGGATAAAGCGCTCAAGTACCAATAGCTCTTCACCTTTTTTAGCATCTTCAAGTAATTGCACAATTCGACTACCGATCACAACCGCATCGGCTGTTTTGGAAACCGCTTTTGCACTCGCCGCATCCCGAATTCCAAAACCCACTGCCACGGGGATCGAGGTCTCTTGCCGAATTAACGGTAATACACTCGCAACATCTTGC
The DNA here is from genome assembly GCA_947459465.1 of Burkholderiaceae bacterium. Taxonomy (GTDB): domain Bacteria; phylum Pseudomonadota; class Gammaproteobacteria; order Burkholderiales; family Burkholderiaceae; genus Polynucleobacter. The sequence continues at coordinate 4,209 of CANHDS010000090.1, forward strand.
GTATTTAAGTTACTTGCACCAGTTACGCCGCGCAGCGATACGTAATAGATATAA
>CANHDS010000091.1 GCA_947459465.1 Burkholderiaceae bacterium
CTTGCAAAATCATTCCCCAAGGCTCTTGAATCTCATCGGGTAGCTTACCTAGTTTTTTACCCTCTCTAGTAATTTGCACTTTTGGGCCGACTGAGACCACGGTCTCGGTCAGAATATCAACCAACTCGCCATTAAAAATATTACGAACTTCATAGACCCACTGCTGCCCCACCGCTGGTGCACGAACCATCAGCATAGGTTGAGGGGGTGCGATCTCGGTCTTTGGAATGTGAGATACCGAACCCAGGCATGCGGTCAACAACAAACTAGCCATGGCAGTAGTTGCATTTCGCCAAGAAAGGTATTTAAATAGCATGCGTGTTACTTCCAGGAACGCAATTGCCAGGCGGTGCTGTTCTCGAGTAATACCGCACCAATTTGGCCCTGAATTTGATAGGAGCCAGAGGATTCACGTGCGACCCAGCGACCGATCTCGGGAGCGAACCAAATGATTTCATGGCGAATGCAATCGACTTTATTAGCATCGTCACTCTGAAAATTTATTAGATTTTGATAGCGCAAACAGGTGAACTCACCAGCTGGAACTTTAAGCTTCTCCCAGCCCGCACAATACATGTACTGCTGCCAAACAAATGAATTATCTGAATATCCCGCTATGGAATAACGAGTCGTAAATTGTTTACTCCAGCTAGCCTGTATTTGTTCTGGCCAGAGTGGAATTGGAGGGCCATAGTTTAGGATTCGTCCCCAATGCGGATCCGTTGCAATCATCCCCCAAGATGATTGAATCTCACTGGCTAGATTTGCACCATCTCGATTACTGCGCGAGATGGTGACACCGGGCCCAACGATCTCCACGCGCTCGGTCACAACATCAAGTAACCGACTTGAGAATGTATCGAACTGGAGATAGGTCCATTCTTGACCCAATTGGGGTAAGCGTACACTGGGTATTTTTTTAGGAGCGGCGACTGGGATGCCGCGATCAAAGGTTGCCGTTGCACAGCCCAATGGGGCTAAAGCGGCTGAACTAATGATAAGGCGACGTAGGGGGTTCATACAAACTCCTTGAAAAAATAGCTATTCCCACTCGATGGTGGAGGGTGGTTTACCACTGATGTCAAAGACCACACGATTAATACCGCGCACCTCATTAATGATGCGATTCGATACCTTACCTAGCAGTTCGTGTGGCAGATGGGCCCAATGCGCAGTCATAAAGTCTTGGGTTTGAACTGCGCGCAGCGCCACCACGTACTCATAGGTGCGCCCATCCCCCATGACCCCAACTGATTTCACAGGCAGAAAAACTGTAAATGCCTGACTCGTCAATGCGTACCATGTTTGCTTGGTACTTGGATCAATCGTATTACGAAGTTCCTCGATGAATATAGCGTCTGCTCTACGCAAAAGATCTGCAAACTCAGGTTTCACTTCTCCCAAAATTCTGACGCCTAGTCCTGGGCCTGGGAAGGGATGGCGATCCACCATCTCTTTTGGCAAACCTAGCTCAACCCCTAAGGCTCGAACTTCATCTTTGAATAACTCCCGCAATGGCTCCAGAAGCTTGAGGTGCATGTCCTCAGGCAGGCCTCCAACATTGTGATGACTCTTAATAGTATGAGCGCTATTTTTACCCTGACCAGCTGACTCAATCACATCGGGATAAATCGTGCCTTGGGCAAGCCACTTGGCATTTTTAATCTTGCCCGACTCACGCTGAAATACCTCAACAAATTCTTTACCGATGATTTTGCGCTTTTGCTCAGGATCAGTAACACCCTTGAGCTTTGATAAGAACTCATGCGAGGCATCCACATGAATCACTTTGACTCCCAGGTTTCGGGCGAACATATCCATCACCATCTTGCCTTCGTGAAGGCGCAATAAACCATGGTCAACAAATACACACGTTAGCTGAGGTCCAATCGCCCGATGAATCAGTGCTGCAGCCACGCTGGAGTCGACACCTCCCGATAATCCTAAAATAACTTCATCGCTACCAACTTGTTCTTTGATCTTGGCTACCGCCTCAGCAATATAATCGCCCATCACCCAATCCGCTCGGCATTGGCAAATGCCATGCACAAAGCGATTTAAGATTTCTTTACTCTTTAAGGTATGGGTTACTTCTGGATGAAATTGCAAGCCATAGAAATGCTTCTCTTCATTGGCCATTCCCGCAATTGGGCATGAGGGCGTTGAGGCCATTAATTTAAACCCGGGCGGCAACTCCGTTACCGAGTCGCCATGACTCATCCATACTTTGAGAATTCCATGTCCCTCGGCCGTGCGATGGTCTTCAATATTGTTCAGTAAATCAGTATGGCCACGGGCGCGTACCTCGGCATATCCAAACTCTCGCGCTTTACCTAAGGATTCTGCTGAGGCGACCTGACCACCCAGTTGGGCTGCCATCGTTTGCATGCCGTAACAAATACCTAGAACCGGAATATTGAGTTGGAAAACAATTTCGGGAGCCCTGGGGCTATTGGGCTCGGTCACTGAGCTTGGTCCACCTGAAAGAATGATCCCTTTACAGTGATGCTCTTGAACAAATGTTTTGATTCGTTGAGGATCTGAGTCATAAGGCCAGATCTCGGAATAGACTTTTGATTCCCGCACACGGCGGGCAATTAACTGGGTAACCTGAGAACCAAAATCCAGAATCAGAATCGTATCGTGCACAGTTTTGCTCAACCGACTCTTAATCAACGTGATAGTTGGGGGCTTCCTTCGTGATCTTTACATCATGGACATGCGATTCTCGCACTCCCGCAGAAGTAATCTCCACAAAACTGGCCTTCTCATGTAACTGGGCAATGGTTGTGCAACCACAATAGCCCATCGACGAACGAATACCGCCACTCAGTTGATGCAAGATACTAAGGACGCTTCCCTTGTATGGCACCTGCCCCTCAATCCCCTCGGGGACTAATTTCTCGGCATTCGCAGCACTAATGTCTTCCTGGAAATATCGATCGGCTGCACCGTCGGCCATTGCCCCTAACGAACCCATGCCACGATAACTCTTGTAGGATCGCCCTTGATATAAGAAGACTTCACCAGGTGCCTCCTCCGTCCCAGCAAACATGCCGCCCATCATTACGCTATTAGCGCCAGCTGCAAGGGCTTTTGCAACATCTCCTGAATAGCGCACACCGCCATCCGCAATTAATGGAATGCCAGTGCCCTTCAGTGCATTGGCAACATTCACCACGGCAGTGATTTGTGGGACCCCAACACCTGCAACGATTCGGGTGGTACAGATTGAGCCAGGACCAATTCCAACCTTCACGCCGTCAGCACCATGCTCTGCAAGTGCTTTTGCAGCATCGCCCGTAGCGATGTTGCCGCCAATCACTTGCACCTGAGGATAATTTCTCTTGACCCACTTCACACGATCGAGAACACCTTGGCTGTGGCCATGCGCCGTATCGACCACAATCACATCAACACCGGCCTTGACTAGCAGCTCAACGCGCTCATCGTTATCTGGACCTACACCAACTGCAGCGCCAACGCGCAATTTTCCTTCGCTATCTTTAGCGGCGTTCGGATGCTCGGTTGCCTTCAAAATATCCTTAACGGTGACCAAGCCGCGCAACTCAAAAGCATCATTGACGACAAGTACGCGCTCTAAGCGATGTTTACTCATGAGGCGCTTGGCTTCCTCGAGACTCGCGCCCTCCTTGACGGTAACGAGGCGATCACGCGAGGTCATCTTGGCCTTCACGGTAGCATCTAAATCCTCTTCAAAACGAAGATCGCGATTCGTAATAATGCCAACCACTGTTTTACCTTGAAGTACCGGAAATCCTGAGAACCCATGTTCTTTAGATAAGGCAATCACCTGCCGCACGGTCATCTCGGGAGAAATCGTGATTGGGTCACGCAGCACCCCTGACTCAAAGCGTTTTACTTTAGCCACTTCTTTGGCCTGCTCAGCAGGCTTTAGATTTTTGTGGATGATTCCGATACCGCCCTCACTCGCCATCGCAATGGCGAGTCGCCCCTCAGTCACGGTGTCCATGGCAGCAGACACCAAAGGAATATTGATGGAGATATCACGGGTTAATTGGGTGACCAAACTGGTGTCACGAGGGAGGACGGCCGAATACGCCGGCACAAGGAGCACATCATCAAAGGTCAGTGCTTTTTGTATGAGTCGCATGCAAAACCCCTAATCGCAAAATCCGATTATAAAGGTTCTACGTCCAGCGTCGCTTAGATTCTTGGTTTTGCAGCCCGGCGCCGTGTAGCTTTGGCTTTAAGAAGGCTGTCTTTATCGCGATTGGC
>CANHDS010000092.1 GCA_947459465.1 Burkholderiaceae bacterium
AATTTGCTTTAACAAAATCTGGCAACGCTTTAAGCGAGACTACATTGATGGTACGCAGGATCTTCCCTTACAAATTTGGTTGCCCCAAATTGCCAACATCGAGCTAGCTCAAAAGCAAGCGAACTTTACTGAATCCATCAAACTAGCGCTCGGAATGCGTTATACCGATAGCAACGGCTGGATCAAAGTAACGCATGTGCTGGATGGTGGCATTGCCCAGCAAGCAGGGCTTGCTCCAAACGATCTGATTGGCAGCATCAATCAGCAACGCATCACCAGCACGAGAATAGATCAAGTACTCGGAAGTCTTGTGAACAGCAAGAAAATCACTTTCCATTACTTCCGACAAGATAAAGAGCATCAAACCAGCATTGCCTTAAAGCTCGAATGTCCAGCTCAATATGAGCTTAAGCAGCCTAAGAAATAGCCTTACTCCATCAGCATGGATCTAAAGCAGTTCATCCCAAACGATTGGCAATCCCTATTAAATAACTATCTGCAATCAAGTGATTGGCAATCCTTATCTGAAAAGTTTACTAGTGAGTACCAACAACACGGCAATGCTGTTCGTCCGGATCGAGAGCGGATCTTCAATGCTTTGCATCTCACGCCAGTCAATCAAGTAAAGGTGATCATTTTGGGACAAGATCCCTATCACTCACCGGGACTGGCGCAAGGCTTAGCATTCTCAGTCCCCAAGGATATTCCACTGCAGTCAAAACAATTTCCAAGCTCACTACGTAATATCAATAAAGCATTAGTACTGGAAGGGCTTGGATCCCTCAGTAATGGTGATTTAACTCACTGGGCAAAGCAAGGGGTGTTGCTCTTAAATACTGCGCTCTCAGTTCGACTCGGTGAAGCAAACTCGCATGCGCAATTGGGATGGAAATTACTCGTGATTGAAATCATTCAAAAGATCTCACAACAACCCAATCTCGTTTGGATGCTTTGGGGTGGCCATGCGCAATCCATGGAGGAATATATTCAAAATCCCAACCAACACCTTATCCTGAAATCCTCCCACCCCTCAGGCCTTGGGGTCTATAAAACAGCGCAACCATTTATCTACCCAGGTGATCAAAAAAGTTGTGGGCACTTTACGAAGGCGAATACGTATTTAATAACTCATCAGAAAAGTCCAATTGATTGGACTGGGTCTGGTGAACAAGACTTCAAATTAAGCTCGTACGGATAAAAGATAAGCTTGGGGTAATAAAAATCCACCCACAATCGCACTACCCCACTCAAGCATTTGCCCAGCAGTAAATAGTCCCGCAGCCTGGCCGCCATAGCTTGCAAAGGCAGTCCCAAGAATCCCAAAGAACATACTCCAGAGGTAAGTAGCCTTAGTTCGTTTACCTCGATTTCTGCCCTTATTTCTAGGGGAAAACCCAGGAAAATAATGGGCAGCAGCCCAGCCCATCAGGCTTCCAAGTAGTAAATAAGCCAAAAACCCCATTCAAAACGCCCCTATTAGCCCCAAGAAACCTATAATTATCGATATGAAGCTGTTGACTTTGGGCATTAACCATCACACAGCGCCAGTTGCCGTTCGGGAAAAAGTGGCTTTTGATCCCGAGGGTCTGCTTGACGCATTATCCGACCTACGCTCCCATTTGGGTGGCGTTAATCGTGGCGGCATGCCTGAGGCAACCATTCTTTCGACCTGCAATCGTACCGAACTCTATTGTGCAGCTAATGATCCTGCCTCTGAGGGCGAATTTCATGAGGCAACGTTTGACTGGTTAGCCAAAAGCCAAAATTTAGCACCGAGCGTTTTACAACCCCATATTTACACCCTGCCGCAATCCGATGCAGTTCGTCATGCGTTTCGGGTCGCGTGTGGTTTGGATTCGATGGTAATCGGTGAGACCCAAATTTTGGGCCAAATGAAAGACGCGGTTCGCACCGCTAATGAGGCTGGCGCCTTGGGAACCTATCTCAATCAACTCTTTCAGAAAACCTTCTCCGTTGCCAAAGAAGTACGTGGCTCGACCGAAATTGGCGCTCACTCCATCTCAATGGCAGCTGCATCGGTTCGCTTAGCAGAGCGCATCTTTGCATCAATTGGAGAACAAAAAATTCTATTTATCGGCGCCGGTGAAATGATTACCTTATGCGCTACTCACTTTGTAGCGCGCAAGCCCCGTGGTGCAGCAATTGCAAATCGCACAGTCGAGCGCGGTCAAGAACTGGCTGACTCGATATCGGCCCAAAACATTGAAGCAGAGTCCTTTCGTCTGAATGACCTGCCAACACGACTTCATGAGTTTGACATCATTGTCTCGTCTACCGCTAGTCCATTGCCGATCATTGGCTTGGGCATGGTCGAGAGCGCCCTAAAACTAAGGCGTCGCAAACCCATGGTGATGATTGATCTGGCGGTACCACGGGACTTTGAACCGGAGATTGCCCGCTTAAATGATGTGTATCTCTACACAGTCGATGATTTGGGAACCATGGCCCAAGCTGGCGCCAATCTGCGGCAAGCTGCAGTTAGCCAAGCGGAGATCATCATTGAAGAGCGTGTCAGTAATTTCATGCATTGGTTGCAGGGTCGCAATGCCGTACCGCTGATTCAAGACATTCAACAACAGGGTGATCGCTTGCGCCAAATTGAGTTAGAGCGTGCGCTTAAGCGTTTGATTCGTGGTGATGACCCTCATGAGGTACTCAATGCGATGGCCCAGGGACTGACGAACAAGTTCTTACATGGCTCTTTGCATGCGCTTCAACATGCTAGTGGTTCAGAGCGTGATGCTTTACTCAAACTACTACCTAAATTATTTACCACTCACTCATCCGATAAAAATAATCCGTCCGATAGCCATTAGATGAAATCCAGCATGCGTGCCAAGCTGGAGCATCTGGATGCCCGTTTGGCTGAACTCAATACCATTTTGATGCAAGAAGACTCCGCGAAGGATATGGATGTCTATCGCAAACTCACGCGCGAACACGCCGATATCTCAACAGTCGTGGAACAGTTTGGGCTTTACAAAAAAGCGGAGGCGGATGCAAAAGCTGCGAGTGAGATGCGTCTTGACCCTGATATGAAAGACTTTGCTGACGAAGAAGAAAAAGATGCACAAGCACGTATGGCCGATCTTGAGAAAAGTCTGCAAACCCTTTTACTCCCTAAAGATGAAGATGATGGGCGTAATATCTTTTTAGAGATCCGAGCGGGGACCGGGGGCGACGAAAGCGCTTTATTTGCAGCCGATCTCTTGCGAATGTATACCCGCTATGCCGAACGTCAGGGGTGGAAAACGGAGATTGTCAGCCAAGCCGAGTCTGATCTTGGAGGCTATAAAGAGGTAATCGTGCGCTTAGCGGGCAATGACGTCTATGCCAAAATGAAGTTTGAGTCTGGCGGTCATCGCGTACAGCGCGTCCCGCAAACTGAAACACAGGGAAGGATTCATACCTCGGCCTGCACGGTTGCGGTAATGCCCGAAGTGGACGAAATTGAGAGTGTCAAAATTAACCCGGCCGAGATTCGGATCGATACATTTCGTGCTTCAGGTGCGGGTGGACAACATATCAATAAAACAGATTCTGCAGTACGTATTACTCATATTCCCACTGGGATTGTGGTGGAGTGTCAAGATGATCGTAGCCAACACCGTAATAAAGATCAAGCCATGAAGGTCTTGGTCTCGCGGATCATGGATGCCCAACGACATGCGCAGCAGCAAGAACAAGCTCAAACCCGAAAATCCTTAGTGGGTAGCGGTGATCGCAGTGACCGAATCCGTACCTACAACTTTCCCCAAGGCCGAATTACTGATCACCGCATCAATCTGACTCTTTACAAAATTGATGCCATGATGGATGGTGATATTGGTGATCTATTGAACGCTCTAGCAGCCGAACACCAAGCTGAACTGTTAGCTGCCATGGGTGATGCGTAATCCGCATCATGACCAACACAATTGCTGCTCTCCTTGAGAGTACAACGCTTAATAAAACCGATGCCAAGGCTCTACTAGCGCATTTGCTTGACCAACATCTGGGTTGGCCACGCTCAACACTAATTTCTAGAAATCAAGAACCTCTTCCCAATGAACTTCTCATCGCCTGGAAATCTCTAGAGGCCCAGCGCGCATCTGGGGTGCCCGTGGCTTACCTCACAGGAATGAAAGGTTTTCATGGGATTGAGCTTAAGGTCAATGAAGCAGTATTAATCCCCCGTCCA
>CANHDS010000093.1 GCA_947459465.1 Burkholderiaceae bacterium
TGGTCTGTGCATTGTCATAACGACTTAGGGATGGGGGTTGCTAACTCATTGGCCGGAGTTCATATTGGCGGTGCTCGGCAGGTGGAGTGCACCATTAATGGCTTAGGCGAGCGCGCAGGCAATACTTCCCTAGAAGAAATTGTGATGGCCGTACGAACCCGTAAAGATTTCTTTCAGTTGGATGTGGGTATCGATACCAAGCAAATCGTGCCAGCCTCTAAATTGGTGTCACAAATTACGGGCTTTGTCGTGCAACCGAATAAAGCAGTGGTTGGCGCAAATGCCTTTGCCCATGCATCGGGTATTCATCAGGATGGTGTGTTAAAGGCTCGCGATACGTATGAGATTATGCGGGCTGAAGATGTGGGCTGGGCCACGAATCGCATCGTTTTGGGTAAGTTATCCGGCCGAAATGCGTTCAAACAGCGCATTGCTGAGTTGGGGATTGTGTTGGAGTCAGAGAGTGAGCTTAATGATGCGTTCGCTCGCTTTAAAGCCCTTGCTGATCAAAAGGCCGAGATTTTTGATGAGGACATTATTTCGTTAATGTCGGACTCTTCGGTTACCAATCAGAGTGAACACTTTAGCTTTATTTCTTTGAACCAACATTCGGAGACCGGTGAAAAGCCATCAGCTAAGGTGGTGTTCAAAATGGGCGGTCGCGATGTGCACTCTGAAGCTCAGGGTAACGGTCCGGTCGATGCCACCTTACACGCGATTGAGGACAAAGTTCAAAGTGGCGCGGAGTTACTGTTGTATTCCGTGAATGCCATTACCTCGGGCACTGAGTCGCAGGGGGAGGTGACCGTCCGACTTTCCAAAGGAGGGCGAATTGTGAACGGAGTGGGTATGGATCCGGATATCATTGCCGCCTCAGCGAAGGCCTATTTGGCAGCATTAAACAAATTGCATGATCCCAGTGCGATTAAGCTCAACGCCCAAATGGCACCATAAAATCATAAGTTATTGATTTATATAACTTTATTAACCAGAAGGCCGCCTTCCATGCCCTCGGAGGCTGCGGTCTGTTAGAATGCTGAAGCTTTGATTTATAAAGCTTTTTATTAACACGGCATATCAGGTGCAAGCTTGAGTGTCCGCACGTATGGAGTATGAAGATGGCAGTTGCAGACATTAATAAGGCGGAAATCGTCAAACAAAACGCGCGTGGCGCAAACGATACGGGTAGCCCCGAAGTTCAGGTGGCATTGTTAACCGCTCGTATCAATGAACTTACCCCCCATTTCAAGGCAAACGCAAAAGATCATCACAGCCGTCGTGGCTTGTTGAAGATGGTCTCGCGCCGTCGCCGTCTCTTGGATTACCTCAAGAGCAAGGATCTGGACCGTTATCGCGCGCTGATCGACAAACTAGGTTTACGTAAGTAAGTTCTTGTTTTTGTCAGCATTGCAATGAAGTAGGGTGTTGCCAAACGGGCAAAACTCTACTTTGAGTGGTTCAAGATGACCGGCTTCTAGGGATCGTGTCATTCCAATGCATTTCTGCTAACAGAGATGCACTGGAATGGCATCCCAATTGGGTTCATTAACCAATCACTCCAGTGATACCGTGGCGCTGTGGATCCGCGGTGCGTATGTTTGGAGAAAAAAAGATGTCAATGTTTCATAAAGTTGTAAAAACGTTTCAATGGGGCCAACACACGGTCACGATGGAAACCGGTGAGATTGCTCGCCAATCAAGTGGTGCTGTGCTTCTCAATATGGATGACACTGTGGTGCTTGCCACAGTAGTGGGGGCTAAAACTGCTAAAGAGGGCCAAGACTTTTTCCCCTTAACGGTTGACTACATTGAGAAGACCTATTCAGCCGGTAAGATTCCAGGTGGGTTCTTTCGTCGTGAGGGACGTCCGTCTGAGGGCGAGACATTAATCTCACGCCTGATTGATCGTCCGATTCGCCCATTGTTCCCCGAGGGCTTCTATAACGAAGTTCAGGTGGTGGTGCATGTGATGTCGATTAACCCTGAGGTGCCAGCTGATATTCCAGCCTTGATTGCATCCTCTGCAGCCTTAGCGATTTCAGGTATTCCATTTAATGGTCCGATGGGCGCGGCACGCGTTGGTTATCGTGATGGCCAGTATTTACTCAACCCCAATCGCAGCGAACAAGCGACGAGCGAACTGGATTTGATCGTAGCGGGCACCCAAGCTGCGGTATTGATGGTGGAATCGGAAGCGCAACAGTTGTCTGAATCCGTCATGCTAGGCGCCGTCGTATACGGTCACGAGCAGTCGCAGATCGCGATCAACGCCATCTTGGAACTGGTGCGGGATGCTGGTAAGCCCGAGTGGGATTGGAAGCCAGCTGCCAAGAATGAAGCCTTGATTGCGAAGTTACAAAGTTTGGCAGAGGGTCCATTGCGTGATGCGTATCAAATTCGTCAAAAGCAAGCGCGCTCGACCAAGATCAAAGAAGTGGTTGCTAATGTCATGACCCAGTTAGCCGCTGACGGTGAAGTGGATGAAGTGGAAGTTGGCAATCTCTTATTCGAGATCGAAGCAAAGATCGTACGTAGCCAAATTCTGAATGGTGAGCCACGTATTGACGGCCGCGATACCCGTACCGTTCGTCCAATCGAAATCCGTAATGGCGTATTACCCCGCACTCACGGCTCGGCACTCTTTACCCGTGGTGAGACTCAGGCCTTGGTGGTTGCAACGCTTGGAACTGCGCGCGATGAGCAGATCATTGACGCTCTCGAGGGTGAGTACCGCGATCGCTTCATGTTCCACTACAACATGCCTCCATTCGCAACCGGTGAAACCGGTCGCGTTGGTACACCGAAGCGTCGTGAGATTGGTCATGGCCGTCTAGCGAAGCGCGCTTTGGTACCAGTATTGCCAAGCATGGAAGAGTTTGCTTACAGCATTCGTTTGGTTTCTGAGATTACCGAGTCCAACGGTTCGTCGTCGATGGCTTCGGTATGCGGCGGCTGCTTAGCTCTAATGGATGCCGGTGTTCCAGTGAAGGCGCATGTGGCCGGTGTTGCCATGGGTCTGATTTTGGATGGTAATCGCTTTGCAGTGTTAACCGATATCTTGGGTGATGAAGATCACCTCGGTGATATGGATTTTAAGGTAGCCGGTACTGCCAACGGGATTACGGCCTTGCAAATGGACATCAAGGTCCAGGGCATTACCAAAGAAATCATGCAGGTCGCTCTGGCGCAAGCCCAAGAAGGTCGTTTGCATATTCTGAGCAAGATGCAAGAGGCTATGGGTTCTGTGCGCACGGAGTTATCGGAGCATGCTCCACGCATGGTGACCTTTAAGATCCATCCAGACAAGATTCGTGAAGTGATTGGCAAGGGTGGCGCAACGATTCAGGCGCTCACTAAAGAGACCGGTTGCAGTATTGATATCAAGGATGATGGTACGGTCACGATTGCTTCAACCAGTGCTGAGGGTATGGCCTTAGCAAAGTCGAAGATCGAGGGAATTACAGCCGAAGCCGAAGTTGGCAAGGTCTATGAGGGGCCTGTAGTGAAGTTGCTTGAGTTTGGTGCCCTCGTAAATATTTTGCCGGGTAAAGATGGGCTGTTGCATATTTCTGAGATTTCCAATGAGCGCGTCAAGGATGTCAAAGATTTCTTGCAAGAGGGTCAAATAGTGCGTGTGAAATTACTCGCAGCCGATGAGCGGGGTCGTTTGCGCTTATCTATGAAAGCCCTGTTGACGCCTGAATCGGGTTCAGCAGATGCCCAGACAAGTGATAGTCCAAACGAGACGGTCTAAGTAGGAGTTCTGGAATGCGTGTGATGGAGATTCGGGAGTATGGCGCTCCAGAGATGTTGGTGAAAGCCGAGCGTCTTGATCCTGCTACCCCAGCAGCGGGTTCGGGGGAGGTCTTGATTCGGGTAAAAGCGGCCGGTATTAATCGTCCGGATGTTTTACAGCGTAAAGGCCATTACCCCGTTCCCCCGGGTGCATCCGATATTCCAGGCCTTGAAGTGGCCGGAGAAATTATCGGGGGCGATCTTGCGCATCCTGACAACACATTTGGCCTAAAAGTTGGCGATAAAGTTTGCGCTTTAGTGCAAGGTGGTGGGTATGCTGATTTATGCGCAGCCCCAATTGCTCAGTGCTTACCTTATCCAAATGGCTTTACCGATATTGAGGCAGCGTCTTTACCAGAAA
>CANHDS010000094.1 GCA_947459465.1 Burkholderiaceae bacterium
CAATTAGCAGTTAGGTTACGCGCCTTGATAACCTTTTCCCACCGAAGTGACTCTGAATTAATCTGAGCTTCTAGCTCTTTGGGAGTATTAAGTACCGCAGTTAAGCTATTTTGTTCCAAACCCTTTTGCATCGCCTCGCTCTTGACTGCCTTTACAGCAGCAGCATAAATTTTATCGGTGATCACTTTGGGAGTATTCGATGGAGCCATTAATGCAAACCAGCCAACGTTCTCAAAGCCAGGTATCGCTGCTTCTGCAACCGTCGGAATATTAGGAAGCGCTGGTAAGCGTTTGGCACTAGTTACTGCCAGTGCTTTAATTTGACCGTTTTTGATAAATCCGGTAGAAGCCGGCACGTTACAAGCACAAAAATCAATTTGACCGGCAATTAAATCTGTAAGTGCTGCTGCTTCACCCTTGTATGGGACGTGAGTTGCATTAATACCTGCGGCAGTAATGAAATTCTCTCCGGCTAAATGCACTTGACTACCAATTCCAGCGGAACCAAAATTTAAGTTCTTTGTTTTAGCAAGAGCAATCAGATCATTCAGATTATTGACCGGTAATTTTGGATTTACTGAAATAATCATGGGCCCGCTGACTAATGTTGAAATCGGGGCAAAATCTCTTGAGTAGTTAACTGCCATTTTCTTGTACATGTGCGGATTAACCGTCAACATGCTCCCCGAGGCAAGTAAGAGGGTATAGCCGTCTGCAGGGGATTTTGCAACCACTTCGGCGCCAATATTTCCACCGGCACCACCACGATTTTCAACAATCACGTTTTGACCCAAAATAGGAGTCATCTGCTGCGCCAAAACACGACCAATAATATCGGTAGTGCCTCCAGCAGCAAAAGGAATAATTAATTTAATGGGTTTATCGGGCCAAGATTGTGCTTGAATGCCTGGACTGGTAAATGCAATCGCGCTTACAGCAATAAGGCCGAGGGCAAACTTGAAGCGATTTCGTATTGCGTTGTACATGCTGATCTCCTTGCTTATCTATTGATTACCCATTTAAACATGATTTTGATGACCGAATCCTTGCAAGAAATCTAAGTCATCTATATGATATGGATATGTCAGTCATTTTCATCTCGGAATTTATTACTAGTCAAGCCCTAGAAACCCTTAAGGCTCGGCATGAAGTTGTTTATCAACCTGACGCCTATTCAGACCCAAAGCAAATGGCTGATTCTTTAGTTACTGCCCAAGCATGGATTGTGCGAAATTTAACGAAGGTTTCTAAAGAGTTGGTGGAGGGGGCTAAGCAGCTGAAGGTGGTTGGTCGCTTAGGGGTTGGCCTTGAGAATATAGATTTAGTTGCCTGTACCCAGCGAGGGATTCGGGTGATTCCTGCAACCGGTGCAAACGCTGAATCTGTCGCTGAATATGTGCTTGGGACGGCTATGGCGCTGATGCGCTCATATCGCGAGGCTACTATAGAAACCTTGGCAGGAATATGGCCTAGACCCACTTACTCAAAATGCCATGAAATTTCTGGCAAAACCTTTGGAATTGTTGGATTTGGCAGCATCGGTCGAGTTGTTGCAGAAAAAGCACTGGCTTTAGGACTTCGTTGCATTGCCTATGACCCCATCATCAAAGAATCTTCCATTGCTGTCAAAGGCGGAGAGGTGGCAATGCGGACGCTGACTGAAGTGCTTACAAATAGTCAAATTGTGAGCCTGCATCTACCATTGCTACCTGAAACCAAAGGTTTATTTAGTCAAAACTTGCTCGATCAAATGCAAGAGGGTGCTTATCTGATTAATACAGCCCGAGGTGGCATTGTCGACGAGCTCGCACTGGCGCAGTCGTTGAAATCAGGCAAGCTCGGTGGAGCAGCGCTCGATGTGTTTGCGGTTGAGCCCGCAAAGGATCTTAGTCATTTTGTTGGTGTGCCAAATTTAATTCTGACACCACATGTGGCAGGTGTCACCGAAGAAAGTAATGATCGTGTGAGTTCTATGATTGCCCGTGAAGTTAATCTTTTTTTAGAGAAGAGCGCATGAGCCTTTCATTTCAAGAGCTTGTGCAACTGGCTTATCAAGGCTTATGTGCTGGTGGCGTCAAGCATGCTGCTGCAGCAGATACTGCCTTATTTTTAGCGCTGGCAGAATTCGATGGATTAGCTTCCCATGGCTTAGCGCGTGTTGCGCAGTATTCAGGGCATGCAAAACATCAACGAATTAATACGCAAGCAGTGATTAAGACACATACCTATAAATCTGCAGCAGTTTTAGTTGACGGACAGGATGGTCTTGCATTTCCAGCGCTCAAGTATGCAATGGATCTTTCAGTGCATCTTGCGCATCGCCACGGCGTTGGATTAGTAGCGATTAAGAACACTCATCATTTTGGTGTTGCGGGTCACTATACAGAAGCTGCTGCTAGGGCCGGATACATTTCAATTCTCTTGGGTAATACACCTGCGGCTATGCCAATGGCTGGTGGCAGCAAAGCGGTCTTCGGAACTAATCCGCTTGCTGCTGCATTTCCGGTTCAAGGGAAGGATCCACTGGTTATCGATATGTCACTCTCTGCAGTAGCGCGTGGAAAATTATTGGTGGCCTCAAAAAAGGGTGAGTCCATTCCATTGGGTTGGGCCCTTACCGCCGAAGGTCAACCAACCACTGATCCAAACGAGGGGCTTAAGGGTCTCATGGTTCCATTAGGCGGTGATAAAGGGGCTTTATTAGCACTCATCATCGAATTACTCGCAGTCGGTTTATCCGGAAGTCAGTACTCGTATGAAGCCGATAGTTTCTTTTCAATGAAAGGCAATAAGCCACGATTGGGTCAACTCATCATCACGATTGATCCAGGTTTGCCCGGTAAAGGCGTCTACCGCAATCGCATGCTGGATTTACTTAATACGTTTGCAAGTGATGCTGGAGTACGTCTACCTGGACAGCGTCGTTTTATGCTCCGCCAGAAGGCGATGAGGGCTGGGGTTGTGGTCAATGAAGCGGTATTGCAAGAGATTCAGAATGGTATTCAAAGCGGTTGGAATAATTAATAAGTCAATCTTTAAAGGAGAGAAAGCATGATTCATTTTGTCGTACATGAACCCGGAGATGTGGTGGGTGTGGTGGTGGTAGAGGGCGTCAATTCTGGAACCAATTTAACGGGTTGGGTCATGGAAGGCGATACCACTCTCAACATTAAATCGGAGAGTGATATTCCGATTGGTCACAAAATTGCACTGCAAGACCTAAAGGTTGGCGATACCGTTATTAAATATGGCGTAGATATTGGTAAGGTGGTTGCCCCGATTAAGAAGGGCGAGCATTTGCATGTACAAAACGTTAAGACAAAGCGCTGGTAATTGATTGGCTACCTAATTAACTTATTTTGATTGAGAGAAGAACAAATGATTGATTTAAAAAAAGCGACCTTTATGGGATATCGTCGTGAGAACGGACGCATGGGGATCCGTAATCATGTGATTATTATGCCCCTTGATGACCTTTCCAATGCTGCTTGCGATGCAGTAGCAAATAATATTAAGGGTACTGTCAAAATTACTCACCCCTACGGCCGGTTGCAATTTGGTGCGGATTTAGAGCTTCACTTTCGTACTCTGATTGGCGCAGGATGTAATCCTAATGTCGCGGCGGTGGTAGTTATTGGAATTGAGCCCCAGTGGACTGCGAAAGTAGTGGAGGGAATTAAAAAATCCGGTAAACCGGTCGAGGGATTCTGGATTGAGGGCAATGGCGACACCACAACGATTGCCAATGCAAGTCGAGCTGCCTACAAATTTATGAAACACGCATCGAAGTTGCAACGTGTTTCTGCTCCCTTATCAGAGCTTTGGGTTTCTACAAAATGCGGTGAGTCTGACACAACATCGGGTTGCGGTTCAAATCCGACAGTTGGTAATGCCTTTGATAAGCTCTACGAGATTGGATCCACATTAGTATTTGGTGAAACAACTGAACTCACAGGCGGTGAGCATTTGGTCGAAGCACGTTGCCGCACCCCTGAAATCAAAGCTAAATTCAAGATGATGTTCGACCGGTATCAAGGTGTAGTGGAGCGTAATAAAACCAGTGATCTTTCTGATTCTCAACCCACCAAGGGTAATATCGCAGGCG
>CANHDS010000095.1 GCA_947459465.1 Burkholderiaceae bacterium
CATTTGTGGACGAATCATGATGAAGTAAAGCACTACAAACATCAAAATTAGGGGAATAAAGCTCATTAATCCACCAGCATCTCCACCGGCAGCTGGCGCACTTTGTGCAAAAGCATTGCTAATCAACATCTTGGGGCCTCCAATTAATTACAACACGTAAGCCGCAATTCTAAACGATAGGGATTTTGAGGGGATATTGCCCCCAAACCTTAGTCTTGATGGGGCTCAATTCCACGTAGACGCTGATGATGAAACAAGGCTTTAAATTGAGAGAACCCCCCCTCTTTGAGGGCAGAACGAATACTATCCATTAACTCCAAGTAATAGTGGAGATTGTGGATTGTATTTAACTGAGCCCCCAAAATTTCATTGGCCTTTTGGAGGTGATGCAAATACGAGCGGGTAAAGTGTCGGCAGGTATAGCAGGCACATTGCATATCAATGGGTCGATCATCGTCACGGTAACCGGCATTGCGAAGTTTGAGATCCCCAAAGCGCGTAAATAGCCAACCATTTCGGGCATTACGGGTTGGCATCACGCAATCAAACATATCAATTCCCATGCTGACCCCGAGAACTAAATCTTCAGGGGTTCCAACCCCCATCAGATAATGTGGCAAATGCTTGGGTAGACGCGGCCCGGTATGGCTTAGGATGCGCTCGAATTCAGGCTTGGGTTCGCCAACGGAGAGGCCGCCAATCGCAATTCCATCAAAGCCCTGAGTGGCTACAACGGCTAGTGATTCATCTCGCAGTTTTTCATACATACCGCCCTGGACAATTCCAAAGAGGGCGTTACCCGTTTCCAGTTCTCGAAAGCGTTTAATCGATCGAGCACCCCAACGTAATGAGAGTTGCAAGGACTCGTTTGCAGATTTTTCCGAAGTTGGCTGTCCTTGAGTTTCATAGGGCGTGCATTCATCAAATTGCATCGCAATATCGCTATTGAGCGTTGCTTGAATTTCCATCGATACTTCCGGCGACATGAATAATTTATCGCCATTAATCGGCGAGGAAAAAGTCACGCCATCCTCGGTAATTTTTCGTAAAGCACCCAAGCTAAAGACCTGAAAGCCACCTGAGTCTGTCAAGATTGGCTGATCCCAGCCCATGAATCGATGCAGCCCACCATGTTTACGAATCACATCCAAACCGGGACGCAACCACAAATGAAAGGTATTTCCCAAGATAATTTGTGCCTGCATTTCATGAAGGTCACGCGGAGTAACAGCCTTGACTGTGCCATACGTACCGACCGGCATAAAAATAGGAGTTTGAACTTCACCGTGAGGGAGGCGCATTTTTCCAAGACGCGCGTGGCTATTGGAATCCTCCTGGATGCTGGTGAATTCGAGTGGGTTCATACCCGCATTGTCTCAGGTTCGTCGCAGAAACATCGCATCGCCGTAGCTGAAAAAACGATATTGTTCTCGAATGGCATGTGCGTAAGCATAGCGAATGGCATCCACTCCAGCAAATGCACTAACAAGCATCAGTAAAGTTGACTTTGGTAAATGAAAATTAGTGATTAATGCATCAACAACCTTGAACTCAAAGCCAGGCGTGATAAATAAATTGGTTTCACCTTCGAGCTGGCCGGTGATGGCATAACTTTCAAGCGTTCGTATGCTCGTGGTGCCGACAGCGATTACCTTGCCTTGATTTTGTTTGGTACGCTCAATCGCCTCCAAAGTATTTTTGGGGATTGAGTACCACTCATAGTGCATTTGATGTAGCGCTAAGTCTTCGTGCCGAACTGGTGTGAAAGTTCCTGCACCAACGTGCAAGGTAATCGCTGCCTGCTGTACTCCATGATCTCGTAGGCGTTTGAGTAAAGCCTCATCAAAATGTAAGCCCGCAGTTGGTGCCGCAACTGCCCCAGGCTTTTGAGCCATCACGGTTTGGTATCGATTGGCATCTTCTTCATCTGGTGTGTGGCTAATGTAGGGTGGTAGTGGGAGCTCACCATAACGCTCTAATACCGCCATCGCGTTTGCTGGAAACGTGATTTCGTAAAAATCACTCGTGCCACCTAGATTGACTCGACCCTTTACTACGAGTTCCGGGGCGGGCTCAGGTGTGACTTCATCGGGATGGGCGCGCAGCTGGATTTTCCCTCCGGGTTTTGGAACTTTGGAGGCTCGGATTTGAGCAATTGCTTGGTTAGGCCCTGTTATTCGCTCGATTAACACTTCAACCTGACCACCCGTTTCCTTTTGACCAAACAAGCGGGCCGGAATGACGCGAGTGTCATTAAAAATGAGGAGATCCTTTGGGCTAATTAATTGGACAATATCAGTAAATGAACGATCAACGCACCCAGGTCTTCCATCCGCACCCTCAGTCAGCTCTAAGAGACGGCTGGCAGATCGTTGCGCGAGGGGGTGCTGAGCAATTAGCTCAGGCGGGAGGTCGTAGTTGAAGTCGGATAATTGCATGGCATTACTATCGGTGTTGGGATTCTAACCATGAGGTCCAAGTCCAACACAAAACCACCTAAGACACCAAGTCGCGAGGGGTCTCCAGACCCACTCGAGAAAATGGGTCTAACTACGCCTGCTGCATTGGCTCTCCATCTACCCATTCGCTACGAGGATGAAACCGAGCTTTGGACGATTGACGCGGCCTGCGCAGCTGCGCTTCAAGGCTCTGTTCAAACCCAAGGGCGAGTGATTCGTAGTCAGGTCATTTATCGACCCCGTCGACAGCTGTTAGTCACGATCGAGGACGATGCAGGTACTTTAAACCTTCGTTGGTTAAATTTTTACCCTAGTCAACAAAAGCAAATGGCAATCGGAGTGCATTTACGAGTTCGTGGCGATATTCGGGATGGCTATTTTGGTCCAGAAATGGTTCACCCAACGGTACGCGTGGTCTCACCCGATGCCCCATTACCTACAAGCTTAACCCCGGTTTACTCCGTAATTGCAGGGGTCAGTCAAACCAAAATTCGTAAGGCAGTACTGAATGCTTTAATTAATCCACGTTTGGAGGAGTGGTTAGTTGAAACAATTCCAAAGAGTGCCTTAGGTCCTGCCGCACAACGTGTGATGCAGTGGAGTTTGCGTGACTCCATCCATTATTTACATCAACCGCCTGCCAATGCCGATACGCAATCGATGATCGAGCGCACCCATCCTGCTTGGCGTCGGGTACAGTTAGAAGAGTTACTTGCGCAGCAAATTTCTTTAAAGCAAGCGCATGCCAGTCGCAGAGCGCGCCCCGCACCGCCAAAACAATTGAATTCACCAAAGGGATTCAAAAATCTACCCTCCCAACTGATGGGCTCTCTCGCATTTGAGCTAACCGCTGCACAGCAACGAGTCTGGTCGGAAATTACGCATGATTTGAGAGAGCCATTTCCCATGAATCGTCTTTTGCAAGGTGACGTTGGTAGTGGCAAAACCATTATTGCGGCTTTGGCTAGTGCGCAGATGGTAGAGCGCTCGTTTCAGGCAGCCATCATGGCGCCTACTGAAATCTTGGCAGAACAACATTACTGGAAATTTAAAGAGTGGTTTGAGCCACTCGGCGTTTGTGTAGTTTGGCTATCTGGCGGTATGAAAGGAAAAGAAAAAAAGCAAGCACAAGAAATGATTACTGCGGGTACAGCACAAATTATTGTGGGGACACATGCCCTGATCCAAGATACTGTTCAATTTGCCGCACTTGGGCTAGCAGTCATTGATGAGCAACACCGCTTTGGGGTTCGTCAACGCCTAGAGATTACCCAACGTATTGGTTCAGAAACCTATTACTGTCATCAACTGATGATGTCTGCCACCCCAATACCACGAACCTTGGCAATGACCTATTACGCCGATCTGGATGTCTCGGTCATCGATGAATTACCGCCAGGGCGACAAGCGATCACCACTAAATTAGTTAAAGATGGAAGACGTAATGAGGTGATTGAGGGTTTGAAACAATGGCTCCAAAAGGGTCTTCAAGCCTATTGGGTTTGTCCATTGATAGAAGAGTCAGAGGCTTTGCAATTGCAAACAGCAGTTGCGAGCCATGCAGAATTATCCAAGCACTTATCCGAATATAAGCTGGCTTTAATTCATGGGCGC
>CANHDS010000096.1 GCA_947459465.1 Burkholderiaceae bacterium
GGTAGCGTAGCGCCCGCGGCTTGCGCCATCCACCAAAACCTCACCCTCGACCTGCCGTTGGAGTTTGGTGGAGATCTCAGGTGGCAGGCTGCTTACAGTAAAGCCGGGATCGGGTGCAATTTTG
Organism: Burkholderiaceae bacterium; assembly: GCA_947459465.1. Lineage (GTDB taxonomy): Bacteria > Pseudomonadota > Gammaproteobacteria > Burkholderiales > Burkholderiaceae > Polynucleobacter. Next base: position 125 of record CANHDS010000096.1, read on the forward strand.
GTCATGAATCAAACGAATTTAAATCAGCAAACAATCGATTGTATTGATTTGGGGCTAAATTGGGGGAGGGCCCTAATCCATGGCAGAATGACCCTAAAGAAAGAATCAAAATACCAAGGAGACCGCCATGCTAGCCAATAAACCCTATTTGCGCCAAGTCGATGTGCAAAAAATTTTAGATGCTGCCAATGCCCATGCCGAGAAACATAACTGGGCGGTCACGATTGCAGTCTGCGATGACGGCGGGCATTTGCTGGGACTGATTCGTCGTGATGGCTGTGCCCCGGTGTCATCCTACATTGCTCAAGACAAGGCACGCTCCGCAGCGATGGGTAAGCGCGAGAGCAAGGTGTATGAGGACATCATTAATAACGGCCGAACTGCCTTTGCGACCGTTCCTCACATTAAGGGCATGCTCGAAGGCGGAGTCAATATTGATGTGGATGGGCACACCATCGGTGCGGTCGGCGTCTCTGGCGTGAAGTCAGCCGATGATGCGGGCATTGCTCGAGCCGGCATCGCCGCGATTCTGCCCTGATCCAAAAAAACTAGGTTGTAGGTCAAAATGTGTCAATTCATATCAATTGGTCGTTACCCCACTTTTTTGCAGCTAATGGCATAAAAGTCGCGACATTCTTAACATTTGTGATGAAAAAGTCAGAGTTAGGTTAATCGTTTTTGATCCATGCCTTGGTTGGCAATATTTAACCAAAATCCTAAATGGGTCTCTAAAGCCTGTAAAATCAAGGGGTGTCTACAAAAACCGATCCAAACCTACCCGATTCGGGTAATGCGCCCAGCGCTAATTTTGCTGATTTCCAATTAGATCCCAAGATCCTCAAAGCGGTTGAGGAGCAAGGCTATACCCAAGCAACCCCAATTCAGGCCAAGGCGATTCCAGTCGTTCTAGAGGGGCGAGATGTGATGGGCGCAGCGCAAACTGGCACGGGTAAGACCGCCGCCTTTACTCTGCCGATTATTCAGAAGTTATTGCCTCAGGCCAATACGAGTACTTCGCCTGCACGTCACCCCATTCGAGCCTTAATTTTGACACCGACTCGGGAGTTGAGCGATCAGGTAGCTGAGAACGCGAGCCTGTATGCCAAATTTACTGATTTGCGAACCGCAGTCGTATTTGGGGGTGTTGATATCAAACCCCAAACAGCACTATTGCGATCGGGCGTAGAGATTTTGATCGCGACCCCCGGTCGTCTACTCGATCACATCACCAGTAAAACGGCCGATTTGTCACAAGTACAACTCTTAGTTTTAGATGAAGCCGATCGCATGCTCGATATGGGCTTCTTGCCAGACCTGCAACGCATTATTAATTTGATCCCTACTCAGCGCCAGACTTTATTGTTCTCTGCCACCTTTTCTCCGGAGATTAAGAAGCTCGCACAAACCTATTTACGTAACCCCGTGACCATTGAAGTGGCTCGGCAAAATGCTGCCGCTGATACAGTCAATCAAGTGGTGCATTTAGTTCCCTCCGAACATAAGCGGGCAGCCATCGTGGCGCTTTTGCAAAATCGGGTGAAGGCGGGCTTGAGTAGTCAGTGCATCATCTTCACCAACAGTCGAATGGGTTGTGCCCGTTTAGCCAGTGCATTGGAGCGCGATGGTATCAAAGCAGCTGCGATTCATGGGGATAAGAGCCAAACCGAACGGATGGCAACCTTGGAAGCGTTTAAGACCGGCGCAATCGATGCTTTAGTGGCTACCGACGTTGCGGCACGCGGCTTAGATATTCCAGATATGCCCTGCGTGATTAATCATGAGCTTCCTTTTAATGCCGAGGACTTTATTCATCGGATTGGTCGCACTGGGCGCGCCGGTAGTAAGGGTGATGCGATCGCCTTGGTCGACGACAGCGAAAAGCGTTTACTCGATGATATTGAGAAGCTCATGAAGCGCAAGCTGACGATTACTCGATTGCCGACAACTGAGCGAGAGAGTAAAACCAGTGGTTCCAAACCGCTTGCAGCCGACCCATTTTTTTACATGCCCTATGAACCAGGTCAACCCGCTTCAACACCAAAGCAAGAGGTAACGAACCCATCTATCAAGCCGAGCGCTAATCAAAAAAAGCCAGTGCTTGGAGCACTCTTGGGTGGCACTAAAAAGTAACTAAACGATGTGGCGCTCACGCCACTCTTTAGTTTTTTGGCTTAGCCAATCTGAAATACTCCTGCCAACAGGATCTGTTTGTAGACCGAGGTGATTCGCCGCATTATTAAGTGCTGTGCGAACCGACTGCGAGCTGCTGATATCAATGGGGGTCGCTCTCGTTTGTTTGCTGAGTTTCTCGCCGGCGTCATTGGTCACAAGCGGTAAATGTAAATAGCTCGGCGTTTGGTATCCCAAGCTGTGCTGTAAATGGATCTGGCGTGCGGTGTTGCTCAGTAAATCTTCGCCCCGAACGATATGCGTAATCTCTTGTAAATGATCGTCGACCACTACTGCCAGCTGATACGTAATTAAGCCATCGGCGCGACGCAGCACAAAATCACCCACTTGAAGATTGAGATCTTCTGTTTGGTTTCCTAAGCGCTGATCAGTAAAGCCAATTTGGCAATCCTGGGGAAGTCTGATACGCACTGCATGATTTTGAATCGGTAACTTACGCTCACGACAGGTTCCTGGGTAAATCAGTTCTTGATTGGGGGCTATTGAAACACCTTGTTCTTGTAAGGCCCCCTCAATTTGCTTACGCGAGCATAGGCAACCGTAGATTAGACCCTTGGCGATCAGTTGATCGACTGCCTTTTGATAAAGTGCGAAACGCTGGGATTGCCAGGCAGGTTCTTCGTCCCATTCCAAACCACAGGCTATCAATTGATTCAAGATTAGTTGATCAGCGCCAGGTACCGTCCTTGGGGTATCCACATCTTCAATACGCACGAGCCAAGCCCCATCATGTGCCCGGGCATCAAGCCAACTGCCTAATGCTGTCGCCAGCGAGCCTAAATGGAGCGGCCCAGTGGGCGACGGAGCGAAGCGGCCTCGGTAGGGTTTATGGCCTTTTTGGGCTTCATCTGATCTAGTGCCTTGATTGAATTGGGGATTTAAAGAGGAGGTCATCGGGCTCATGATTTGACAGTGCGCACAGCTAAAATCATCTCATATGGCAGCGCCCCAATTTATCCATCTTCGTTTGCATTCCGAGTACTCGATTACCGATGGGGTGGTGCGCATTGATGATGCAGTTGAGGCAGCTTGTTTGGATGGTATGGGCGCCTTAGCACTCACCGATCTTGGTAATTTGTTTGGTCTCATCAAGTTTTACTCGGCAGCGCGCTCCTCGGGGATTAAACCGATCGCGGGTGCCGATGTCTGGATTACCAATACTTTAGAGCCTGATCAACCCTATCGTATGCTGCTCCTGGTGCAAAACCATATGGGCTATCTCAATCTGTGTGAGCTCTTAAGTCAAGCATCGCTTCACAATCAACGCCATGGCCGGGCTGAGATCCATCCAGATTGGTTGGGTACCCCAATATCTACAGCTGGTAAAGCTTCAAAAAAGAAAACATTGGCAGATGGCTTGATTGCGCTTTCGGGAGCGTATCTAGGTGATGTGGGAGTTGCACTCCTAAACGGGGATAAGACACAGGCCCGCGAGCGGGCTAGCCACTGGCAAACAGTCTTTGGTGGCCGCTTTTTTCTAGAACTCCAACGCTTTGGTCATGCCCAGGATGAGTTGCATATTCAGCTCGCTTGCCAACTGGCGAGTGATTTAAAAATTCCCGTAGTCGCCACTCATCCGATTCAGTTTATGAAGCCAGATGATTACACCGCGCATGAGGCACGGGTGTGTATTGCAGAAGGTGAGTTATTGGGCGACCCGCGACGCCCCAAACGTTTTACCGAGGAACAATACTTTTTGACGCAAGCACAAATGCAGGAGCGTTTTGCGGATCTCCCGGCCGCAC
>CANHDS010000097.1 GCA_947459465.1 Burkholderiaceae bacterium
GCTGGTCATTTCGCAGCCGATTGCAGCCCGTGTTGATGAAATGGTCTCGGGCGTACGTTCACAAGTTGCGATCAAGATCTTCGGTGATGACATTCAAACCCTAATTAAATTAGGTACGCAGATCAGTCAGATTCTGTCACGTATGAAAGGCAGTACCGATCTACGAATTGAGCAAGCCTCTGGTCAAAATTATCTAAACATCAATATCGACCGAGCCGCGATTGCACGGTATGGTATCAATGTCGCCGATGTGAACGACGTTATTGAAACCGCAATCGGTGGTAAACAAGCCTCAACGGTGTACGAGGGTGAGCGCCGCTTCCCCATGGTCTTGCGCTACCCAGCCCCTTACCGTGACAAGATCGACGCCATCGAGAACATCATCTTGCTATCGCCTAACGGTGCCCAAGTATTGATGAAAGACCTAGCAAAGATCGAGTTACTTGATGGACCACCACAAATCTCACGCGAGTCCGGTAAGCGTCGCCTCGTGATTGGCGTGAACGTTCAAGGACGTGATTTAGGTGGTTTTGTGGATGAAGCTCAAAAGAAAATTGCTCAGGACGTGAAGTTGCCCGAGGGCTACACCTTAGTATGGGGCGGTCAGTTTGAGAACATGGAGCGTGCGATGGCACGCCTCATGATCATTATTCCGCTAACGATTGCCGCGATTTTCTTCTTACTGTTTATGCTATTCCAATCGATTCGCTTGGCTGGACTAATTATTTTAGTTCTGCCGTTTGCATCGATTGGGGGGATCTTTGGCCTATTTATTACGGGCGAGTATTTATCGGTACCGGCTGCGGTCGGGTTTATTAATCTCTGGGGAATCGCAGTATTAAATGGCGTGGTATTAATTTCCTTTATCAAGCAGCTGCGCGACGACGGTATGCCATTGCATGAAGCTTTAATTGACGGCTGCGCACACCGCTTTAGGCCTGTGATGATGACCGCCTCGGTAGCCATGTTGGCCTTGATCCCCATGCTGTTCTCAGGCGGCCCAGGGTCGGAGGTTACAAGACCTCTTGCTATTGTGGTTATTTCAGGTTTAATAACCTCAACCGGCTTAACATTATTAGTATTGCCGGTCCTGTACGGTTGGTTTGAAGAGAAAAAGGTTGAAGCGTGATTGAAATAAAGGCAGTCATTCGTCCAAATAAATTACCCATGGTGCGGGCTGCGCTGATGGACACCCCTGGTTTTCCAGGAATGACGGTAACTAAAGTTGAGGGTTGTAGCGCACCATCACGCGTTGAGAAAACCACCATCAAGGATGAACTAACCGATTACTCGGCAAAAGTTCGGATCGAGATTGTTTGCAATGATGAGGTAGCTGATACGATCATGGATCGCTTAGTTCAGGCTTGCCAGACTGGGCAAGTAGGGGATGGCATTGTGTGGAAGGTCAATGTCGACCGCGCCTTCTTTATTGCCAAGAACTATCCAAATCCAATTAGTTAAGCGCGCGACTGCTGATGGCTTTTCCTTGGGAATTCACTTTCACCAAGAGCATTTGACCTACGCCAACCGACATACCAGTATAGGCATAGGTATTGACCTGATGGGTTACCAAAATCAGCGGTAACTTACTCGACTTGGATAGTTGCTGCCGCACAAATGCCTCTAGCTCCCTAGTCTGTTTGCCGCTCTCGCTCATTTCATTAAAGAACGAACCAAGCGAACGCTCGGCAGTCACCGGACCCTTATTAAGCAGAACGGCCGTATCAAAGCAGCGGCACCAGGGGCTACTGAACATACGCGCCTCAATAATTCCTTGCTTACTTAGCCATGCACCAATCTCTTTGGCTTGCTGACGCCCATACTCACCAAGATTACGCTGGGTGGAGCAATCGCCAAGTCGATAGCCCGGTGGATCACCAATTCCTGGAGCATCGGCATGACGCATGATGATGAGGCTTGAACCTGATTGAAGCTCAGCAAGCAAATTCGCATTTGCAAAAGGTGAGATAAAAAGCAATCCCCAGAGAACCAGTAATAGGCGCTTCAAGGTAATACCTTTCCTGGATTCATGATGTTTTTGGGATCTAAGGCGGTCTTGATCGAGCGCATGAGTTGGTGCGCCACCGATCCGCGATGCGCCTTCAGGTCTGGAAGCTTTAGTTGTCCAATACCATGTTCAGCAGAAATGGAGCCATGGTACTTCTCAACCTGAGAATAGACCACATCATGAATGGCTGCTTCATGAGCCCGATTAAATTCGCTCGCACTAGCCCCAGGCGGTGGTGCAATGTTGTAGTGCAAATTTCCATCACCTAAGTGCCCAAAATTGATGATGCGCACTCCAGCAAATTGATCCCGAATCATTTGATCGGTCTCGGTAATAAAAGCATCGAGCCCTGAAATTGGGAGAGAGATATCGTGTTTTAGGTTAGCACCTTCTTGCGCTTGTGCCATGGTGATGTGCTCGCGCATGGTCCAAAACGATTGGGCTTGAGAGAGATTACTTGCAATCACGGCATCATTTGCGATGCCCGCTTCAAACGCAGACTCGAGGACCTGTTCCATTAAATTGCGCGCGTGTTCTTCCCCCTCATGATCCGATAGCTCAACCAGCACCGTATAAGGGGGGTCATTAGCTAAGGGATTTTTCATGTGCGGAAACTGCTTAGCAGTGAGGTCTAAAGAATCTTTTGACATCATTTCAAAGCCAGTGAGTAGGGCGGCAGTGCGTTTCTGAAAAAGACTCAGTAATTCAATCGTTGCCGGAATATTGGGTACTGCTACTAAAGCAGTCCACTGGGTCACAGGTAAGGGATACAACTTCATGACCGCTGCAGTAATGATGCCAAGACACCCCTCTGAACCAATGTACAAATCGCGCAGATCAAATCCGGTGTTGTCCTTCCGTAAGCTGCGCAGGCCATGCAGGATCTCACCTTGCGCAGTGACCACTTCGAGGCCCAAACACAGCTCACGGGCGTTGCCATAGCGCAGAACATTGGTACCACCGGCATTGGTGGCTAGATTCCCGCCAATTTGACAGCTTCCCTGAGCACCAAGACTAAGTGGAAACAGAAATCCTTGCGTCTTAGCAGCCTCTTGCACGGTTTGCAAAATACAACCTGACTCCACTACCATGGTTTGGTTGCTCGGATTAATCTCGCGGATCGTATTCATGCGCTTGAGGTTGAGAACAATTTGCTGGCCTGAGTCATTCGGGGTTGCCGCTCCGCACATACTGGTATTGCCACCTTGCGGAACAATCGAAATCAACGCTTGATCACAAGCCTTTACGATCTTGACAACTTCTTCGGTTGTTTTAGGGAGTAAAACAGCCAGCGCTTTGCCGTGATAGCGATTGCGCCAATCACTAAGATAAGGTGCTTGATCGCTGGGATCTACCAACACATACGCCTCGCCAAGTACCGATTGGCAATACGCTACAAAATCACGATGAGAGTCACGGAGATTCATGAGTCCATTCTAGTGCTTGGATTCGTCTTTTGCCTTCGCCTTAGCTGCTGCTTTGATAGGCTTTAGATACATGAGTAAGGCGATAAAAATAGTGACTGAGAGGATCAATTCGATGATTGCCATCCACATATTCCAGCCTGACTCAGTGATACGTGTTAAAGCCTCCGTAGTGTAGAGAAGGATTGCCATACTGCTCCATTGCATGGTGTAAACATTGGCTCGCCAAATGCCAGGCAACATGATGATCAAAGGTAGCGCCTTTAAGATCAGCCATGAACCACCCGGTCGTAATGGTGAAATGACCCATTCCCAAGCCACACAAAGAATAATGAGATCAATAATCGCTGCGCTAGCAATCAGGACATACTTATCTTTTTTGAGTAAGTAACTAAGCATGACTTATTTAGTGCCGTGAAGCCGTAATGCGACTTCAGCCAAACGCTTACCTTGTGCAATCGCTAAACGGGATTCCTCCGGACTGATCGGGGCACTACCATCGGCATGCGCAAGATGTGACACACCATAAGGCGTGCCACCAGTGGTGGTGTTCATGAGCTCGGGATTGCTATACGGTAATCCAAGTACCACCATACCGTGATGGAAAAGTGGAATCATCATCGA
>CANHDS010000098.1 GCA_947459465.1 Burkholderiaceae bacterium
ATTGGGCGCTGGACCGCCGAGATGTTTTTAATCTTTAACTTGATGCGCCCTAATGTATTACCGTTAGACGATATAGGGCTGATTCGGGCGATCTCGATTAATTATTTCAGTGGTGAGCCAGTTACACGGCATGAGGCGCGTGAGGTGGCAGCTAATTGGGCACCATGGCGCACGGTGGCTACCTGGTATATGTGGCGCAGTATTGACCCTATTCCCGTAGAGTACTGATTTTTGGGGTAAACCCAAAAAGCACATAAAATTAGGCCATGAAGACCACCTTCCTAGACTTTGAGCAAGCCGTTGCTGAGCTTGAGACCAAAATCGAAGAGCTCCGTTATGTACAAGACGAGTCCTCGGTGGACATCTCAACCGAGTTAAAAGCCCTCTCTGAAAAAAGCCAGCAACTCACCAAAGAGATCTATGAGAACTTAAGTCCGTGGCAGGTGTCTCAGGTCGCCCGTCATCCACAGCGCCCCTACACCATGGATTACATTCAGGCCTTATTCACCGACTTTCATGAGTTACATGGTGATCGGGTCTTTGCCGATGATCAATCGATTATTGGAGGCTTAGCCCGTTTCAATGGCAAACCCTGCATGGTGATCGGTCATCAGAAGGGTCGCGATACCAAAGAGCGTGCCATGCGTAATTTTGGAATGAGTCGTCCAGAAGGTTATCGCAAGGCCATGCGATTGATGCGCTTAGCGGAGAAGTTTGGTCTACCAGTTTTTACCTTTGTTGATACACCTGGCGCGTTTCCAGGCATTGATGCCGAGGAGCGCAATCAATCTGAAGCAATTGGTCATAATCTCTACACCCAAGCAGAACTCAAAGTACCTATCATTACCACCATCATTGGTGAAGGTGGTTCTGGCGGCGCACTTGCGATTGCGATGGGTGACGTCGTCATGATGTTGCAATACTCAACATATTCAGTGATTTCTCCTGAAGGTTGCGCCTCCATCTTATGGAAAACTGCCGAGAAGGCCCCGGATGCAGCAGAACAATTAGCACTGACTGCCCAGCGCCTGAAGGATCTTAAATTGATCGATACGATCGTGCCAGAACCCGTTGGGGCTGCGCATCGAGATTACGAAGCCATGATGGCCAATATGAACAAAGCGCTAGCACGCGCTCTTTCTGAAGTCGAAGACTTGTCCGAGAAAGAACTGCTCGAGCGCCGGCATCAACGCTTGATGAGTTATGGCCAGTTCAAAGAAGTCAAAGCCAAAGACGCAAGCTAAACGAATTGGGGTGGCCTTAAGCGGCGGCCTCGATTCGGTCGTATTGCTTGATGCCGTCAGTAGGGCCTATCAAAACGATGTGGTGTACGCACTTCATATTCATCATGGACTCCAAGCCCAGGCTGATGAGTGGCTGCTATTCTGTGAACGTCTAGCCAAACACTACGGTATTGCCTTTGACTTCCGACTATTGCATTTACCAATCACCGCGAATATTGAGGCCCATGCTCGCCAAGCGCGCTATGAGGCGTTACTTCAACTCTGTGATCAACACGAACTCGATCATTTGTTATTTGCGCATCATCAGCATGATCAAGCCGAGACCGTGCTCTTGCAGCTCTTGCGCGGCGCTGGACCCGCAGGCCTAGCCGGAATGCCTGCCCATAAAGAGTTACAAAGCCCCGGTGGGAGAGTTGTCCAATTATGGCGACCCTTCCTAGAGCAAGACCGTACACAATTAGAGACTTATGCCAAGCAACATAAGTTATCTTGGGTAGAGGACCCCAGTAATCAAAATACTCGATATCGGCGCAATGCCATCCGTAAAAAAATTCTGCCGGAGTTAGAGCAGATTCAGGGCGGGGCAATTGCCAATCTAGCGCGCAGTGCGCAATGGCTTGCTCAATCGCAAGTGCTCATCGACCAACTTGCACAGCATGATGCCCGCACTTGGATTAATCGCAATCAATTGAGTATTGCTCCATTGATGGCGCTTCATCACAAGGACCCAGCCCGAGCGAATAACGTAGTGCGCTATTGGCTCAAGCGTAATCAACTATCCATGCCCTCGGCGGAGCGTTTGCAATCCTGGTGGCGTGACCTAAAGTCACTGCGCATGAGTGGCAAACTGGAATGGTTACATGATCGGCATTCCATCCGAGCGTGGCGGAATACCTTGCGGATCGAGTCTGCACAAACACCCAAGGCGGGCCAATGGATCTTTGTGCCAATCCCCGAGCGCTCCACTCAAGCGGGTCTTTCATGGGATTACTGTCAACAAGTCAAGACCATTGAGGGCAGACCTCGTGCTGGCGGTGAGCGCTTAAAGATTAAGCCGAACACCCCAAGTAAAAGCCTTAAAAATCTGTATCAAGAAGCAGGGGTACCTCCTTGGCAACGACAAATCCCACTCTTGTTCATGGACGATGAGCTCATCGCTGTTGAGGGTCTGGGGGTGAGCATTACTCATCTCACGACTAAGGGTCCGCGCGTTTGGCCTGAGTGGTCCTATTTGGATTCAGTAAAACAAAACCCTGTAAAATCATAGGTTTTGCAATTCAGTAAAACGAATATGTCTTTAATTGTTCATAAGTACGGTGGCACCTCGATGGGATCCATCGAACGCATCCAAAATGTAGCCAAACGGGTTGCGAAGTGGATGCGCGCGGGTCATCAGGTGGTCGTGGTGCCCTCTGCCATGTCGGGCGAGACTAATCGTCTATTGGGACTCGCTAAAGAGTTAAGTAGCGCTCCAAACCCCAGAGAACTTGATCAAATTGCGGCGACCGGCGAGCAGGTTAGTTCTGGCTTATTAGCAATCGCTTTGCAAGAGCAGGGAGTTGATGCGGTTAGTTATTCTGGTTGGCAGGTGACCGTGCATACAGATTCTGCTTATACAAAAGCGCGCATCATGGGCATTGATGACACTAAGATCAAAAAAGATTTAGACGCAGGCCGGGCTGTCGTCATTACTGGATTCCAAGGGGTTGACCCCAATGGTAATGTGACAACGCTTGGTCGCGGAGGTTCAGATACCTCGGCAGTTGCTGTCGCTGCCGCTCTAAAAGCCGATGAGTGCTTAATCTATACCGACGTGGATGGGGTTTACACCACAGACCCACGCGTTTGTGAGGATGCGCGTCGCTTAGATCGCATTACCTTTGAAGAGATGCTGGAAATGGCCAGCCTTGGTTCGAAGGTTTTGCAAATACGCTCGGTGGAGTTTGCTGGAAAGTACAAGGTGAAGACCCGTGTGCTGTCATCACTCACCGATCCACTCATTTCCCTTGATCAAGAAATGAAGTCGGGTACCTTAATTACCTTTGAAGAGGACACCACCATGGAAGCCGCTGTTATCTCAGGAATCGCGTTTGCACGCGATGAAGCCAAGATCACTGTGATTGATGTACCAGATCGCCCTGGCATCGCCTATCAAATCTTAGGCCCCATTGCCGAGGCCAACATTGATGTGGACATGATTATTCAGAACCAATCGGTTGAAGGAAAGACGGATTTCACCTTTACAGTTCCACGCGCTGATTATCAAAAGGCCCTTGATCTACTCAAAAAGAGTGTGCAAGCACATATTGGTGCCAAAGATATTATTGGCGACCCCAAGGTATCGAAAGTATCGGTAGTGGGCGTTGGAATGCGCTCCCACGTTGGCGTAGCAAGTAAGATGTTCAGAACCTTATCGGAAGAGGGCATCAATATTTTGATGATCTCAACGAGTGAGATTAAGATCTCAGTCGTGATTGATGAGAAATACATGGAACTTGCCGTGAGAGCCCTCCATAAAGCCTTTGAATTGGATCAGAAGTAAACTAGCGGTATTGATGTAATACGGAGACGTGGCCGAGCTGGTCGAAGGCACTCCCCTGCTAAGGGAGCATCTGTGCTAAAACACGGATCGGAGGTTCGAATCCTCTCGTCTCCGCCAGTACTTCTTTATACATAAATCAGTACCAATTCCTGACACTTTCTGAACCTACTCAAAAGTGCTAATCTAGTGCGTATGACAGCATTGCAAAAATTAAAGGAAGTGAAATGCTATTAAAAAAATATAAAAAAATTAATTACTCTGATTTAC
>CANHDS010000099.1 GCA_947459465.1 Burkholderiaceae bacterium
CATATGAACCACCCTCCAGTACTGCTCGAACTATTCACTGAAGAGCTTCCCCCAAAATCCCTCAAACGACTCGGCGAATCACTTTCGCAATCGATCTACGAAAGTTTAAAAAAAGCACAATTACTAAGCGCGGATAGCATCTATCAGTCATTTGCTAGCCCTAGACGGTTAGCAGTACTGATTAGCGATGTTTTGGATCAGGCACCCGATTATCCGGTGCGCGAAAAACTGTTGCCATTCTCAATTGCCTTTGATACTCAAGGTAAACCCAGTCAAGCCCTCACAAAAAAGCTAGCGAGCTTAGGTCATCCCGATACCTCAATCGACCAATTGGAACGTAGCGGTGAAGGTAAAAATGAGGCACTTTATTTAAATACGATTGCCACAGGTGCGCGTCTTGAGTCAGCATTGCAACTCGCTCTAGCAGACGCGATCAACCAATTGCCAATTGCGAAGATGATGCATTACCAAATCCAAGCACAGTCTGGAGCGATCGAAGATGTTCAATTTGCCAGACCCGTTCACCGCATCATTGCATTGCATGGTTCAAAGGTGCTTACAATTCATGCCTTAGGAATTGATGCAAATAACCAAACCGAAGGACATCGTTTTTTATCGCCTGGGATCATTACCATTGGTGATGCGCAGCAGTACGAGCCCCAACTTGAGGCTGCAAAAGTAATTCCGTCATTTGCCAAACGCCGTGCTTACATTGAGTCTGAGCTACAAAAGGCTGCCAACGGTCTACGGGTATTAATGCCAGACGCTCTTTTGGATGAAGTCACTGCCTTGGTGGAATATCCAGCGATCTACAGCTGCGAATTTGATCCTGAGTTTTTAGAAGTTCCTCAAGAATGCTTGATTCTGACCATGCAAACGAATCAGAAATACTTTGCCTTAACTAATCAAGACGGCAAACTAAGCAATCGATTCTTAATCGTTTCAAATATACAAACCGACCAGCCGCAATCAATCATTTCTGGTAATGAACGTGTGATTCGCCCCCGTTTGGCAGATGCGCGCTTTTTTTATCTCCAAGATCAGAAGCGCACCCTAGAATCACGTATTCCCGATTTAGCCAAGGTGGTTTATCACAATCAGTTAGGAAATCAGCTGCAACGCTCAGAGCGCGTCCGGGTCTTAGCCAGTGAAATTGCCACCAGCTTGAGTCAAACTGAATCAAAACTCAACCTTCAACAGGTTGACCGTGCTGCACAACTTGCAAAGACTGATCTATTAACGGACATGGTTGGCGAATTCCCTGAACTGCAGGGGGTCATGGGTCGTTACTATGCCCTGGCCAATCATGAAGCACCAGATGTCGCTGCCGCATGTTACGAACACTATCTTCCCAGATTTGCTGGAGACTCCCTACCACAAACCTCTGTGGGAACCATACTAGCCATCGCTGATAAATTAGAAACCATTATTGGGATCTGGGGTGTGGGTCTTGCGCCCACGGGCGACAAAGACCCCTACGCCCTGCGTCGTCATGCCCTGGGAATTTGCCGTCTTTTACTAGAAAAAAATCTGCCACTCAATCTCAAGCAACTGATTGGGCTTACCAAGCAACAGTTTTCAAATATGGCTTTGAAGGTCGAGATTGATGACGAGATTATTTATCAATTTATTCTGGATCGACTAAAAGCGTATTTAAAAGATCAAGTTATTGATGGAGCAGCCTTTAGCCCTACTGAAATTGATGCGGTACTAAGCACTCACCCTCAAAAACTCAACGATCTAATTGCGCGTTTATTGGCCCTTCGAAGCTTCAATCAATTACCGCAAGCTACTGCACTAGCTGGAGCGAATAAACGAATTAGCAATATTTTGAAGAAGGTTGAAGGTAGGCCAGCTATGGATATCAACCCAAGTTTGCTCACGGTTGCAGCAGAAAAGAATTTATATAACGCACTCACTCAATTGCAGCCACGCCTTGATCAACAGCTTAAAGCTCAACAATTTATTGCTCTTTTGCAAGCCCTAGTTTCACTAAGTGAGCCAATTGATCAGTTCTTCGCAGATGTCATGGTGATGGATGAGAACGCTCAGCTTCGACAAAATCGCCTTGCCTTACTCAACCAATTACATCAACAAATGAATTTAGTCGCCGATATTGGCAAACTTGCATGACAGTTAGGGTCGATAAACTCATTATTTTGGATCGCGATGGGGTGATTAATGAGGATCGCGATGATTATGTCAAATCATGCGATGAGTGGATCCCAATACCCAATAGCCTAGAAGCGATTGCTTTACTGTCTCAGGCAGGCTATACCCTCACGATTGCCACTAACCAATCGGGTATTGCACGTGGTTATTACAGTCTCAGTGAGTTACATGCTATGCATCAAAAAATGATGGATTTACTTAAACCACTGAGTGGCAAGATTGATAGTATTTTTTTCTGTCCCCATACCGATGCTGATCAATGCGATTGTCGTAAGCCAAAACCGGGATTAATGCACCAAATTGCGAATCGTTATTTAAAAAGCCCCGTCAATCCTGCGATGCCATTAAGTAACGTTCCTATCGTGGGTGACTCATTACGCGATCTTTTGGCAGGAACGGCTCTTGGTGCAAGTCCACACTTAGTCTTAACGGGAAAGGGCCGAGGTGTTAAGAAAGCTGAGTTGCCCAGCAATACCCGGATCCATGACGATTTGATGGGTTTTGCACAATCAATCGTAGCTCACCCATGATTTGGCTTCGTTCATTCCTTTTTTTTATTACTCTAATAACGTACACACCGCTGTATGCAGTCTTTTGCTTAATTACATTTCCGTTTCTAAACGAACCTACACGCTATCGCATCATTCAGTTTTGGTGTCGAAGTATTATTTTTTTCCTGCAATTCTTTTGTGGGGTTCGATTTGAAGTTCTCGGACAAGAGAACATTCAGGCAGTGATTGATCAGCCTGTGGTAATTCTCAGCAAGCATCAGTCGGCTTGGGAGACCATTGCGTTCTTGCAGATTTTTCCCAAAGAGCTTTGCTATGTATTTAAACGTGAATTGCTATGGATTCCTTTTTTTGGTTGGGTGATTGGCTTACTGAACATGATTCATATCAATCGCTCCGATGCAGGCGGCTCCGCAATATCCGTTGCCAATCAAGGTAAAGAGCGTTTAAAGGCGGGCAAGTGGATGATTTTGTTTCCAGAGGGTACCCGAACACCCGTTGGATCCCAT
Source organism: Burkholderiaceae bacterium (assembly GCA_947459465.1). Taxonomy (GTDB): domain Bacteria; phylum Pseudomonadota; class Gammaproteobacteria; order Burkholderiales; family Burkholderiaceae; genus Polynucleobacter. Next base: position 3,191 of record CANHDS010000099.1, read on the forward strand.
AAGCCCTATCGCAAAGGTGGGGCTCGCTTAGCTGGACTCACGGGAGCAACCGTATTACCGGTCGCTCATAATGCCGGACGCTACTGGCCACGAAATAGTTTTTTGAAATACCCCGGACTGATTACTGTCTCGATTGGACCATCGATTCCTTCGGAGGATAAATCCGGTGATCAATTGCATGAAGCCGTAGAAACCTGGATCGAGGGTGAGATGCGACGAATTGACCCAGCGGCTTATCAAGCTTAATAATCATTTTCCTGACAGCATCAACGCCCACTGAATATAACGTTCCACTGAAATATCTTGAGCACGTGCTTTTAGTTCCGTATCGGTCAGATTTAATTGCTCTGAAATACTCTGTAAGTTACTACGTAGCATTTTGCGACGCTGAGCAAAGGCCAAGGCCACAATCTGACTGAGCGCATTCCATTGGGCTGGTATTAAGGAAAAATCGGCTCGTGGAATCATCCGAATCACCGCAGAATCTACTTTTGGTTGTGGCTCGAACGCAGTAGGCGGTACATCCATCAAATAATCCACATGGTATCTAGCTTGTAGCATGACTGACAGGCGACTGTACTCTGAATCACCTGCCGATGCAGTGATACGCTCCACAACTTCAGCTTGCAACATAAAAATTTGCTCATCGACCCAAGGTGCTGCTGCAATCAGATGAAATAGTAAAGGCGATGAGATGTTATATGGCAGGTTACCAATCAAGGCACATCGCTCTTTCGTTAACTTGGCTTGCTTCGCCCAGCTCGCAAAATCAAATTGAAGAGCATCTCCTTCATGAATGATTAGGCCGTCCAACCGCTCGCGTTGTTTGACTTCTTGCCATGA
>CANHDS010000100.1 GCA_947459465.1 Burkholderiaceae bacterium
ATTGACTGGTCGGTCGTGATTCAAATCATCATCATCGACCTTCTACTCGGAGGAGATAACGCTGTTGTGATTGCGTTAGCTTGCCGTAATTTGCATCCAAATCAGCGTAAAAAGGGCATCATTTGGGGTACCGCTGGTGCCATCATTTTGCGCGTCATCTTGGTTGCGTTTGCAGTAACTTTATTACAAATCCCGTTCTTAAAACTCGTTGGTGGCGCATTACTCTTGTGGATTGGTTACAAGTTAATGGTCCAGCATGACGAGGAAGAGCACAATTTAGATGCTCCAGACAAATTATTTGCTGCAATTAAGACCATCATCGTAGCTGATATTGTGATGAGCTTGGATAACGTGCTAGCCATTGCTGGCGCTGCGGGCCAAGTAGATAATGCATCCCATCAGGTTGGTTATGTTATTTTTGGCTTAATTGTTTCGGTACCGATCATCATTGCAGGCAGCAAAGTGGTTCTATATTTAATTGATCGCTTCCCGCTAATCGTGACGGCCGGCGCTGGCCTCTTGGGCTGGATCGCGGGCGGCATGATGGTGACAGATCCTGCAATCGTTAAGCAATTTGGCGAGGGGGTTACCTCCTATGCAACCATTGCCGGTATTACTGGCGCTGTTGCTGTCATGGCCTTTGGTGAATTGATGAAGCGCCGTGCTAAGAATTCAAAAGCCGCATAGCACTGATATTAAGATCAAGGGTTACTGACAACGAACATACCCCTCTGCGATGGATTTCTGTCCGAAGATAGAGGTCCATCAATGAGGGGATTTTTTATGCATACAAATCATCAAGCGAATGACGATCAACGCGGATTCACATTAATTGAAGTAATGGTCGTCGTGGCCATTATTGGCATCTTAGTTGCCGTTGCTGTTCCGCAGTATCAAGATTACATTGCTCGTGGACGGGTGGTGGAAGGCTTAAATCTTGCCTCGAGTGCTAAATTGGCAGTGACGGAAGCATATGCTAGTAAAGGGCCAAGTCCAATGGACCGAGTTACTCAAGAGTCTTTTTCATTTACTCCAACTCGGAGTGTGAAGGAAATTGAAATCTTGCAAAGCGGAGCCATTGCAATTGATTATCAAACGTCGGTAGCCCCCGATGGAAAAAATAGTTTAATTTTGATTCCAACCAATGAGCCAGATGTCGCCTCACCCCGAGCTATCGATCTTTCACAAAGTAATCTAGTAACTTGGTCTGGTGGCTGGTCGTGTCGTTCGGAACAAACCAATTTGCCTGCCAAACTACTCCCGGCTGAGTGCCGCATGGGTAAGTAGATTTTTAGTTAAGGCGAGCGTTAACTCGCCTTCCAGTCACCTGATTTGCCACCGCTTTTCTCAAGCAATTTGATATCGCTCATCACCATGCCTCGGTCTACGGCCTTACACATGTCATAGATGGTGAGGAGGGCAATTTGGGTGGCGGTGAGTGCTTCCATTTCAACACCAGTGGGTCCAGTGGTCTCGGCTCTGGCTTGACAGTAAATTGTATGGCTGGACTTGTCAGACCGAAACTCAATGCTAACGTGGGTGAGCACAATCGGATGGCAGAGCGGGATAAGATCAGCCGTTTTCTTTGCAGCCTGTATTCCAGCGATTCGAGCAATGCCCAGTACATCCCCCTTTTTATGTCCACCCGACTCAATGAGTTCATAGGTGTTAGGATTCATTTGAATGCAACCGGTCGCAATCGCTACCCGGTGGGTAGAGGCCTTATCGCCAACGTCGACCATATGCGCTTGGCCACTGGAATCAAAATGCGTCAGTTTGTTCATAAAAGAGGTTTTACCATATAGGCATGGGGAAGCAAGTAAAACGAATCATTGCTTTGTTCTTAAGCGGGGTCTTAAGTGCTCCTTCCTTTGCTCAACAACCAGGGGTGTCGGTCACACAAGATAACGCCGCTAAGGAGAATCTTGGGCGCGTGATTCAGTCGCCGGAGGCCCGCTCGGCTAATTTACCCTCTCGAAATACCTTGCAATCGCAACCAACCTTGGTATTGCCAGATATGGGTGATCCCGGTGGCGATGCTCTAAGCCCCCTTGATGAGCGCAGGATTGGCGAGCAGATCATGCGAGAGATCCGAAGGGATCGGGATTTTTCGAACGATTGGCCCATCTATGATTACCTCAATTCAATGGAGCGGCGCCTCATGCAAGCCGCAAAACGCTTGCAACTCGGTGGGGCTAATGCGCAAGGTAGTGCTGCATATGACTATGAGGTGTTTGCGGTCAAAGACCCATCAATTAATGCATTCGCATTACCTGGGGGATTCATTGGGTTTCATACGGGACTTTTGGTTACTGCTGAAACTGACTCGGAGGTAGCTTCGGTGATGGGCCATGAGATTGGCCACGTACTTCAACGTCACTTAGCACGCTCTCTAGAGCGCCAGGGCACAAATTCCATCATCGCTCTGGCGGGCATTGTGCTTGGTGCATTGGCGGCTTCTAGCAATCCAGGAGCTGCTGCAGGCCTGATCACTGGTGGTCAGGCCTTGGCGATTCAGAATCAACTCTCGTATTCGCGGGATGCGGAGCGTGAGGCGGATCGAATTGGCTTTCAGATCTTGCAAGCAAGTGGGTACGATGTGAATGGCGCACCCGCATTCTTTCAGCGTTTGCAAAAAGCCTACGGAATTATGGATAGCGGTGTACCTGGATACTTACGCACCCATCCATTAACTACCGACCGAATCGCCGATATGCAAGATCGGGCGAGGACCGTGGCGCAAAATCGGGTGCCCAGTACGCTTGAGTTTTATTTAATTAAAGCCCGCGCTCGCATCGAACAAAGTAGTGGCTCAAGCGGCTTATTCGATCTACGAAATTTATTTGAGAGTTTAAGTAAACAAGCGGCCCCCGAAAAGCAAATGGAGGGCTTCTATGGCTTAGCGTTAGTTGCTCAACGGCAGGCACGCTTTGATCAGGCAGAGGGTTTTTTACAAAAGGCGCGGGCCGTTGCGCAAAATGTCCTAGCCCCTGGCTCACCCATACAGCGTCAGAGCTTATCGTTTGATTACACGGCTTCTGAGTTAGCACTTGCACGGGGTAAGCCGCAAGAGGCTTTACAGTATGCCCAGAATGCGACCAAGGCCGATCCATTTTCATTCTCTGCAGTTGTGGCAACGGTCAACGCGGAACTGCGTTTAGGTCGGACCAATGATGCAATTAATTTATTACGGGCTAAGACCAAGGCACAGCCCAATGAGACGATTTGGTGGGATTTGTTAGCGCGAGCCTACGATCAAGATAAAAAAATTAGTTTGCGGCATTACGCACTCGCTGAAAAGTTTGCTACGGAAGGGGCGTGGCCATCTGCGATTGAACAACTCAAAATCGCACGCTCAGAGGCCGGTAATGATTTTTATCTAGGGTCAGTGATAGATGCGCGACTGCGAGTGTTTCAGAATCAGTATCGCGAAGAACAAAAAGAACAAAAAAAGAGTTAGTGCAATTCGTGTTGATCACTCGGAAACTCAAAGTCATCATCGTGAGACCGACTTGCATGTAAATGAGCAATGCGCCAGCCTTTGCCATCTTGCATTAATACCAACGTGATATTGATCATAAAGTCAGCTTCAATTTGATTATTTTGAAAGTAAACCGCTTCTGTCGAATCAAAGACGGCAGCGCTCACAGTAATATGTTCTATACAAGCTATTGGCTCTAAATAGAGGGGCTTTGCAAGCATGCGCTCTAGCCCCATACGAATCTCGGCATGCCCACTTAAGCGATTACCCTCAGGAAGTACGCACGTAATTGAATCGTCATCAAGCCATAGTGCGAGCGCTCCTTCCACATCCCCTTGGCGTAAGGTCTCGCGCCAGGCATCAATTACCTCATCGGGATTTTGAAAGAGTCGTGCAAAGCGCGGCATAAGCTAACGTTTAGGTCTTTAATGACGTAAGGATACTGTAGACCCGTTCCGATTCAATCTGATTTAAACAATTTAGATGCCCAAGCGGGCAGATGCGTTGATAACAGGGAC
>CANHDS010000101.1 GCA_947459465.1 Burkholderiaceae bacterium
GTTTCGGGATTCACTACCTGCTCGAGCTGCGCAAACAAATCCTGTTTAACTTCAAGTTTTTCTGGAATACACTCAATCACTAAATCAATTTCCGACCAATCAAAATGATTGAGCGAATCAACCACTGACAACAAATGCAGTTGTTGTGGATAACCAATTTCAAGTAATTTAGTCTCAAAATAATTGGGTAATGCAGCACGGCGCTCAGCGCTGGCCTCAAATACTTGGGTCGCGCACCCCCCACGAGCACAGACCAAAGCAACGTCTGCCCCCATGGTTCCACCGCCCACTATTAAAACTTTGGTCTCAGCTGAATTAAATAGCATCTTAATTTCCCCTTAATAGCGGTACCATGCCATGTGAGGTGGGAACCATAAAGTCAAAATCACATCCAACATCCGCTTGCGTAACCGTCGTTTGATATAGATGACGATATCCTGTTTCTGGAATATTCAAGCGCTTTGCTGGTGTCTCAAGAGCAGCAATTCGGCGTTGAATTTCTGCATCATCGAGCTCTAATTGCAATAAACGTTTTTCAACATCCAGCGTAATCATGTCGCCATCTTCTACGATAGCAAGCGGTCCGTTCTCAGCCGATTCTGGGGTGACATGTAACACAATCGTTCCAAAGGCAGTCCCGCTCATGCGGGCATCGGAGATCCGAACCATATCTTTGACCCCTGCTTGTGCGAGCTTTTTAGGGATCGGCAAATAGCCAGCTTCAGGCATACCAGGCGCACCTTTGGGGCCAGCGTTTTGTAAAACCAAGATATCCTCTGCCGTGACATCGAGATCTGGACTGTCCACGCGCATGGCCAAATCCTCCAAAGACTTAAAGACCACTGCTCGACCACGATGTTTGAGCAAATTGGGGCTAGCTGCTGAATGCTTAATCACTGCCCCGCGCGGCGCTAAATTACCCTTCAAAACAGCCAGGCCGCCCACAGGGTAAATTGGTTCGCTCGCAATACGGATTACTTTGCGGGCTTTGGTAACTTTTGCTGCATCAATCTCCTCGCCCAGTGTTCTTCCAGATACCGTCAGGCAATCGAGGTACAAATGGGGTTTTAACTCGCGCAAGACAGCCATCAAGCCACCGTCTTCGTATAAGTGCTCCATGTAGTGCGAACCGCTGGGCTTTAAATCAACCAAGACCGGAATATTTCGACCCAAGCGATCAAACCGCTCCAAATCCAGTTTGATTCCTAGGCGTGCTGCAATCGCCGTGAAATGAATGAGTGCATTCGTTGAGCCCCCAATCGCATGCAACACAACGAGTGCATTGGTAATTGCTTGGGGACTTAAGATGGTGCGAGGCGAGAATCTACCTTCACCAGCAGTTTTTCCAAGCTCAACGGCCCTGCGTCCAGTGAGTTCTGATAAACGAAAACGTTCTGCAGTGACAGCAGGGGCTGCGGCTGTGCCAGGCAAACTCAAACCAGCGGTCTCAACCATGCAGGCAATGGTGCTGGCTGTTCCCATCACCATACAGGTCCCAGTGGTTGGCGCCAATTTACCGTTGATCTCATTGATTTCCGCTTGATCAATTTCGCCAGCCCGAAATTTTCCCCAATAGCGGCGACAGTCAGTACAGGCTCCTAAGCGATCGCCCTGGTGCAAGGTGGTTAGCATTGGACCGGTCGGAATGGACAGCACTGGAATATCAAGACTGGCTGCAGCCATTAATTGGGCAGGGATAGTTTTATCGCAACCCCCGACAAGCACTACGGCATCCACTGGCTGGGAGCGCATCATCTCTTCGGTATCGAGCGCCATCAAATTACGCAAATACATGCTAGTTGGAAACGCAAATGACTCATGAATAGAGATGGTTGGGAATACCATTGGCATTCCCCCTGCTTGCATCACGCCGCGTTTAATCGCCTCAATCATTTGTGGCACATTGCCATGGCAAGGATTGAAATCGCTAAAAGTATTTGTGATTCCAATAATTGGCCTATCAAGAGCGTTGTCACTAAATCCCATTGCCTTGATAAAGGCTTTGCGCAGGAATAAGGAGAATTCGGTATCACCATAGCGGGTTAAGCCCTTGCGAATTCCGGTTTGGGGTGTGCTCTTCGATGAAGCTTTAGGATCGTTATTTGTGCTCAATGGGCGGTATCCAAAATGTTAAAAATATCGACTTACAATGACACATTATTCCAATAAAAATAGAATCAAGACATGATTCCAGTCAATAGCGTATTACAAGTGGGATTTTTCCCTGAAATCATGCAAGACGAGGTCTTGCGTCGCCTCACGCCAGTCATGATGCCTGCCCCTCAGGGTCCCATTCCACAAAAGGATGTTCAGGCTATTTTGACGAGGCCCAGCTATCCCATCACACCCACTCTTTTAGATCAATTACCCCAGGTCAAAATGATTGCCTGCTGTGGCGTTGGATATGATAATCTCCCGCTCGAATATTTAAAGCAAAGAGGAATCGTGGCATCCAATACCCCTGGGGTGCTCAACGATGCAGTGTGCGAGCTAACAATCGGCATGTTGTTTGCCCTACTGCGTCAAATTCCAAAGGCGCATGAGTTTGTCAGCAAAAAACAATGGGCTAAGGGAGCGTTTCCCTTTACGACCTCGTTAGCAGGTAAAACAGTTGGCATTGTAGGCATGGGAAGAATTGGTCAAGAGCTGGCAGCTCGCCTCCTACCTTTTATGGTAAAGATTGCGTACCATGGTCCACATGACAAGCACCTGCCTTATCCATACCTAGCTTCATTGGTCGAGCTAGCCAAGATTAGTGATATCTTGATTCTGTGTTGCCCCGGCGGTAAGGAAACCGAGCGTATGATTCATCAGGAGGTGCTTGAGGCTCTTGGCTCCTCGTCCTACCTGATCAATGTCGCCCGCGGCAGTGTTGTGAACGAATTAGATTTATTGACTGCACTTCAAAGCGGGAAGATCGCTGGAGCCGCCTTAGATGTGTTTGAAAATGAACCAAATCCAGATCCGCGATTTTTAGAGCTTCCCAATGTTTTACTCACGCCACATATTGGCAGCGCCACCCAAGAAACGCGTCAAGCAATGACCAACCTAGCGATTGATAATCTAGATGCTTTTTTTGATCATCGCCCCCTACCAACCCCTATTGCCATGTAATTGGAGATTGTGATGCCCCTTCATCCCTCGAGTTTTTCTGCAGTTTTATCCCCAGTATTAACCCCATTTAATGCCGATGGAAGCCCGAATGCCAAAAAACTCCTGCGGCAATGCCAATGGTTGCAAAGTCATGGAGTGGGTCAAGCAGTATTTGGCACGAACTCCGAAGCAAATTCCATGTCGGCGCGCCAAAAGATAATGGTGCTAGAGGAGTTAATCGATGGCGGACTCAACCCCAATAATGTGATGCCTGGCACCGGGGCCTGTTCGGTCGATGATGCGGTGATGATGACCCGTGCTGCTGTCAATGCAGACTGCGCTGGAGTTTTGATGTTGCCACCTTTTTATTACAAAGATGTCTCCGATGATGGTTTGTTTGCGTTTTACGCAGACGTCATTGAAAAAATATCCGATGCGAAATTAAAGATTTATGTCTATAACATTCCTCCCGTGACCAAAATTGGCTTGAGTCTTTCCCTGTTGGAGCGCTTAGTGAAGGCCTACCCCAACACTGTGATTGGGATGAAAGATAGTTCGGGCGATTGGCCCTATACCGAATCCGTGATTAAAGCGTTGTCAGGTTCGGGATTTCGGGTTTATGCAGGCAGCGAAGTATTTTTACTTCGCACCTTGAGAGCCGGAGGTGTCGGTTGTATTTCGGCAACCGCGAACGTCAATCCAAAGGCAATCGCTCAACTCGCCGTCCGCTGGCAAGAGGCAGGGGCTGATGTCTTGCAAGAGTCCCTATCGGCAGTACGGGCCATTTTTGCCCAGTTCCCGATGATCCCCGGCATGAAGGCTGCAATTGCCCACTACAGTGGTGATCCCAATTGGTTGCGGGTGAGGCCCCCACTGTTATCCCTCAGTGCAGAGCAGCAAAATAA
>CANHDS010000102.1 GCA_947459465.1 Burkholderiaceae bacterium
ATGAACGCCATCGCCATCGCTATGAGGTCAATAACATTTATGCACCAAAGCTTGAAAAAGCCGGCATGATTATTTCTGCGCGCACCCCCAATGAAGATCTACCTGAGATGATGGAGTTACCTAAATCGATGCATCCATGGTTCTTTGGAGTGCAGTTTCACCCCGAGTTCACCTCGACACCTAGATCAGGACACCCCTTGTTCTTGGCATATATTCGTGCAGCTATAGCGCGTCAAACTGCTAAAACAGCGGTGGCCGCTTAAGATCGGACCCTCATGTTTAATCGTTTATGCGGCTTTGAGATTGGCTTAAACAAACCCTTTTTCTTGATCGCGGGTCCCTGTGTGATTGAATCAGAGCAGTTTTCAATTGATACGGCCGGTCAAATCAAAGCGATATGTGCTGAGTTAAACATCCCCTTTATTTATAAATCATCCTTCGATAAAGCCAATCGTTCCTCAGGATCTTCGTTTCGGGGACTGGGAATGGAAAAAGGCTTGGCGATCCTGGAGGAGGTCAAAAAACAAATTGGTGTTCCAGTTTTAACTGATGTCCATGAGATCAGTGATGTAACTGCGGTGGCCTCGGTGGTTGATGTACTACAAACCCCCGCATTTCTCTGTCGCCAGACAGATTTCATTGCGGCCGTGGCCCAAAGTGGAAAACCAGTCAACATTAAGAAGGGACAATTCCTGTCGCCTCATGAGATGGGTAATGTGGTTGATAAGGCTCGGGCTGCAGCGCGTGAGAAAAATCTACCCGATCAGTTTATGGTGTGCGAACGGGGTGCCAGTTTTGGCTACAACAATTTAGTCTCGGATATGCGCAGCCTCGCCATCATGCGCTCGACTAAGGCCCCCGTTGTATTTGATGCAACACACTCGGTGCAATTACCTGGTGGTCAAGGCAGCAGCAGTGGTGGGCAACGCGAGTTTGTGCCGGTTCTTGCACGAGCAGCGGTAGCGGTTGGTATCAGCGGTCTCTTTATGGAGACTCATCCGGATCCAGCTAAGGCACTATCGGATGGTCCCAATGCAGTACCGCTTAATCACTTAAAAGATTTATTAGCAACACTCCAACAATTGGATCGTGTTGTGAAACAAGCCAATATGTATTTAGAAGACCGATTTGTGGACCGTTCCTAAGCAAATCACCAATCTTCATCACTGAATTGATATCAAGGAGAGAGCATGAGTGCAATTGTTGACATTATTGGTCGGGAGATCTTGGACTCTCGAGGCAATCCCACCGTCGAGTGCGACGTTCTCTTAGAGTCTGGAGTAATGGCACGTGCAGCTGTGCCATCGGGCGCATCGACCGGCTCACGTGAGGCAATTGAGTTGCGCGATGGTGATGCAGAGCGCTATCTTGGTAAAGGTGTCCTCAAGGCCGTTGAGAACATCAATACAAAAATTGCAGAAACGGTATTAGGTTTGGATGCCAGCGAACAAGCGTTTCTAGACCGCACCCTCAATGATCTTGATGGTACTCACAATAAAGCGGGTCTCGGAGCAAATGCCACCTTAGCGGTATCAATGGCTGTGGCGCGCGCTGCAGCGGAAGAGGCAGGCTTGCCACTCTATCGTTATTTTGGGGGCTCTGGCGCCATGCAACTACCAGTTCCCATGATGAATATTGTCAATGGTGGTGCCCATGCGAACAATAGTTTGGATATTCAAGAGTTCATGATCATGCCAGTCGGTGCAGACAGCTTTCGGGAGGCACTGCGCTGCGGTGCGGAGGTATTTCATGCGCTCAAGAAAATATTGCACGATAAAGATATGCCAACCTCGGTCGGTGACGAAGGCGGCTTTGCTCCCAACTTCAAGAGTAATCAAGAATGCTTAGAGACCATTCTCAGTGCGATTGAGAAAGCAGGTTATCACGCTGGGGATGATGTATTACTGGCTTTAGATTGTGCAGCAAGTGAGTTTTATAAAGATGGTAAATATCATTTATCGGGTGAGGGCTTGCAACTAAGCTCTACCGAGTTTGCCGATTACCTTGCCAATCTAGCCAATCAGTTCCCGATCGTATCGATTGAAGACGGAATGCATGAGAGTGATTGGGATGGTTGGGCAACCCTCACCCAAAAACTGGGTCAAACAATCCAGCTCGTTGGAGACGATATCTTTGTAACCAACACTCGCATCCTCAAAGAAGGCATCGATAAAGGGATTGCAAACTCAATACTCATTAAGATTAACCAAATTGGTACGCTCACTGAGACTTTTGCAGCCATCGAGATGGCTAAGCGTGCGAACTACACTGCAGTCATCTCCCATCGCTCTGGTGAAACCGAAGACAGCACGATTGCGGATATTGCAGTGGGCACCAATGCCGGCCAAATCAAAACTGGTTCACTCTCGCGCTCTGACCGGATTGCCAAATACAATCAACTGCTTCGTATCGAGGAAGATCTGGGGGATGTGGCGACCTATCCTGGTAAAGCCGCGTTCTACAACCTGCGTAACCTAAAGTAAATCGGCTTGCGCAATGCGCTTAATTATCTACTCGATGCTGGGGCTACTGATCGTCATTCAGTATCCGCTGTGGTTTGGTCAGGGTGGATGGCTAAAGGCCTATGAGCTAGAGCGCCAGTTAGAAGCGCAGATTCAGAAAAATAAAGCCTTAGAAATCCGGAACAATAAATTAGCGGGTGACGTGAAGGATTTAAAAGAAGGGACGCGCGCCATTGAAGAGCGGGCTCGATCCGAGCATGGAATGATTAAAGAGGGGGAGTATTTTGTGCAGATTGTTCCTAAAGATGGCATGCAGAGCCCCAACCCAGTGACAGCCCCAAGCGTTCCAAAGCAGTAAGTTAGTGCCCCTTCGAGGCAGGTCGTACGGCATCGCTAAGCGTTGCACTAGCAAACGCTTGCTTGCAATCCACTGCATCAAACCGATATTGCATGCCGCAGAAATCACAGCGGGTTTCTACCGCACCGAGTTCGGCCAAAATGCTATCGACCTCTTCTTGACCTAGCATTCGAATCACATCTGCCACTCGCTCACGCGAGCAACGGCAGGAAAACCGAATGAGGCGCAATGGAAAACTGCGCACACCAAACCGTTCAGATTCTTCGAGAAAGAGGCGTCGTAATAAGGTCTCGGGATCAACCTCTAAGAGTTCTTCACTGGTAATCGTGCTACCCAGTATCTGAATACGCTCCCAACCTTCGGCCATCATCTTGGGGTCGTATTGGGATGCGCCACCCGCATCGGGCATACGTTGCAATAAAAAACCACCCAAGGATTGTGCGCTGGAGGCAAGCCAGATCCGCGTATCAATTTGTTCGGAACTTTGCATGTATTGCATGATGGCATCACTCACGGTTTCAATGGGTTCATCAAGACCAGGGTGAGTAATAGACGGCCGTTTTAACGAAACGATTCCTTGATAGGGGGTTTGGGAGGGCTTGCGATCGATTGGATCCAAGGTGATCGCTAAACGGCCTGACCCTTCCGCATCGAGTAATTCAGCGAGGGTGGCATTGTCAGGGATTTGATCAAAATTAGAGTTAAGGGTGACGCTCGCCCGGATTTCGAGTTGGGAGGTGCATTCAACCACTAAAAGTTGGATTGGCCCCTTACTTTGCGCTTGAATAATCAAAGTGCCGTTGAGCTTAATACTGGCAGTTAGCAGGGTAGCTGCCGCAACAAACTCGCCCATCACTTTTTGAACCGCAGGGGGATCATTGCGACGCGCCAAGATGGTTTGCCACGCGCTCCCAATGGACACAAACTCTCCCCGAACAGGAGCGCCATCACACACAAAGACCAAAAGCTGATTCATCCTAAAAATATCCCAAGCAGTTCTGACCTGAGATAATACTGCCCATGCGTATTCGAACCCGTTTTGCTCCAAGCCCAACCGGCTTTATTCATTTAGGTAACTTACGAAGTGCGTTGTACCCGTGGGCCTTTGCAAGAAATAAAGGCGGGGACTTCATCTTACGAATCGAGGATACCGATCAGGAACGCTCTTCACTCGAAGC
>CANHDS010000103.1 GCA_947459465.1 Burkholderiaceae bacterium
AGCCACAAACCCAGTGCGCAGTATTTACGCGAACTGCCATTTATGGACTCGATCCACAAGATGCGATTAGCCGTCCTCGTTGGCTATTAGGACGCACGTGGGGGCAAACAAGTGATACGCTGAAATTGGAATCCCGTTTTGATCCAGCGCTAGTTCAACAACTTCGCGACATGGGGCATGACATTGAAATCTTAGCTGAGCTGGATGAAACGGTTGGTCATGCAGGCTGCATTATTCGGGAGCCATCGGGCATCCTCAAAGGTGGCTGGGATCCAAGAAGCGATGGTGCGGTAGCATCGTTCTAATGAAACCAACTCTATATAGCTTCTGGCGCAGCTCCGCTGCCTTTCGGGTGCGGATTGCACTCAATCTAAAAGGGATTGAATACGAGGTGATTCCGGTTCATCTTCGCAAAGGCGGTGGCGAGCAACTTAAGGAATCCTATCAATCCCTTAACCCGAATGGCTTAGTGCCTCTGTATATCGAAGCGGGCGTTACCTTGCATCAGTCAGCAGCCATCATTGAGTTCCTCGAAGAAAAATATCCTAAACCAACTTTGTTACCAACCAAGATCGAAGATCGAGCATGGGTTCGCGGTTTGGCACAGGATATCGCTGCGGATATTCATCCGCTCAATAATCTTCGGGTTCTTCGCTATCTGGTTGGAAAATTTGGGATTAGCGATGAAGCGCGTGTAGGTTGGTACAACCATTGGCTTGAAAAGGGACTCATCGGTCTAGAAAAACGTCTCTCCAGTGATCCGCGCGTTGGTCAATTCTGCTATGGAGATCAACCAGGCATGGCTGATGCTTTTTTGGTTCCACAAGTATTTAATGCATACGATGCCAAGATTAGTTTTAGTAGCTATCCAACCTTGCGCCGTATTACGCAGAGCTGCATGCAACTCCCTGCATTTATTAACGCCTCTTGGGAAAGCCAAGTGGATACCGAAGGAAAAAATCCAGAACCTAGCTAGGCGTCATCCACCACACCAAAATGGATAAGGTGAATAAAGAGCCAAGGGTGGTAATAAGTACGACACGAGAGATCAAAGAGCCATCAGCCCGGTAATACTGGGCAAGCATGAATGGGCCTGTTCCCGTTGGTAGAGCGCTTACCAATACAGCGGCATAAACCCAAAACGTGGGCAATCCCAAGATTGGATCAGCAACCACCCAAACGACGAATGGTTGCAAGATCAGTTTTACAAACACAAGACTCCAAGTAGTCTTTGCGGGTGCGGCAGTTTTTTGGACTAAAAACAATCCAATCGATACCAAGGCGCACGGACTAGCTGCAGCCCCTAAAAAACTGACAAACTGGCGGAGTGGTGCGTAGAGCTCTAAGCCAGTAGTCGCCCAAAGAGCCCCACAAAATGGGGCCACTAACAAAGGATTGGTTACCAAGGATTTCCCAACCGTTTGGATAATTTCACCAAACGGCTTTTTGGCATGCACGCCAAGCTCAATAAAGATGATCGCTACAGCAAACAGTGCACACACCACAATCAAAGTGGCAATTACGGCAGGCCCAAGACCACTTTCACCAAATGCCAACATGAGTAACGGAATGCCCATGTATCCAGTATTTGCATAAGAACCACTTAAGCTTTGGAAGCTGGCAGCGGTCCAGTCTTTAGTCTGAATACGGTAATAAATTAGGAGGGCCAAATAGACCAGAATCGCACCCGAACTAAATGCAATGATGAATCCTGGTTGCCAAAGCTCCTGCCAATTGCTATGTGCAGTGAAGTCAAACATTTGGGCAGGCAGTGCCAGCCACACAACAAACCGATTGATTTCGGTTGATGCGTTCGGACTTAACTTGCCCGTTTTGCCGCAAATATATCCCGCCAAGATCAAGGCAAAGATGGGAATAATGACGTTAAGAACGTGAAACAATGAAAGCCTAGGAAATTTTCTTGAGGGTTTTGCGGTAGCGTGCGGCGTTCTCTACATAATGCGAGGAGATGCGATTCATCTCTGCAATTTGCTCTGGGCTTAGCATTTTGACCGCTTTGGCTGGTGATCCAATAATCAAGGAACCGTCTGCGAACTCTTTTCCTTCCGTGACTAACGCACCAGCACCGACTAGGCAATTTTTACCAATCTTGGCACCATTGAGAACAATCGCATTAATACCAATCAAACTGCCATCACCAATCGTGCACCCATGCACCATAGCCTGATGACCAATCGATACGTTCTCACCTAAAGTAAGCGGCCAACCATAGTCAGAATGCAAAACTGCAGAATCCTGAACATTGGTACCTGCGCCAATCCGAATTGGTTCGTTATCACCGCGGATCACGACCCGCGGCCAGACATTCGCATTTTTTCCTAAATGAACGCGCCCGATTACTTCGGCGGAGTCAGCCACCCAAGCACCCTCATCTAATTGCGGGGAAATACCATCTAGTTCATATATCGCCATGACTTTTATTATAGTGAGAGCGCATTTTGTCCAATCGAGAGTTGATTTTCAGTATGATTGGCAGTGAAGTTCTTGCTTTTGTATAGAAAGGTCGATCACATGAAACGTATTATCTCTGCTGCCCTGATGGCATTCGGATTAATTAGCACCACTAGTTACGCTCAAGATAAGGCTCTGAGTACGCAAGAGCTCGTAAAGTACTGTCAATTACCCGCTAGCTCAGAATACCGATCATTTTGCGTCGGCTATTCGACGGCAATTTATGACACCTATTTGGTAACACGTCATCCCACCAATGCCAAACCATTTATTTGTTTAAAGCAACCTGCTCCTCCAATTGATACCGTAATCGCTGATTATGTGAATTGGGCTAAGCAAAATCAGCAATTCGCTAATACACCTGCAGCAGACAGCGCACTGAGATATCTTGCGGGCCGCTATCCCTGTGGCAAATAATTATTTCATTTAGGAGAACTTGATCATGAAAAAATCACTTCCCATTATTCTTGGTTCAGCATTACTTATTACTGGTTGCTCCAATATGGATACTACTCAGCAACGCACCTTATCAGGCGGCGCCATTGGCGCAACAGCGGGCGCCGTTGGTGCTGCTATTTTTCATAGCAACCCAATTTGGGGTGCGGTTGGTGGTGCTGCAGTTGGTGCGGCCTCTGGCTATGTGTATGACATGTATGAAAAAGATAAACAAGCTCAATACAACAAGGGCTACCAAGCTGGTAAAGCCAGCTCTACCAACCCAAGTAGCTCCTCATCGGGCTCAAAGTAATTCAGTATTAATTTCAATCGTGCCAGTAAGTGCCTTGTGAACAGGGCATTTATTGGCAATCTCGAGTAAGCGCTCGGACTGTTCTGTATCGATCGCGCCCACCAGCTTGATCGAACGTTTAAATTTCTCAATATCGTTGACTCGCTCGATATCCACCGTCACGATCGCATCTTGTAGATCCCAAGTCTTCCGTTGAGCATACATTTTGAGGGTCATTCCTGTGCAAGCAGCCAGTGCAGCGCCTAAATACTCATGGGGCGATGGGCCTGAGGAGTTGCCACCCTTCGCTTGATCAATATCGGAGACAAAATGATCATTGCCGACCTCAAGAGCCTGCTGAAAATGACCGTTACCAAATCGAGATACTACTTCTCTCATACCCAATCCTTTATGCCAATAGCATTTGGTTAATGCGTTTTACAAATCCAGCAGGGTCCTGTAATTGCCCCCCTTCCGCAAGCAGTGCTTGATCAAACAAGATTGTCGCCCAATCATCAAACTGCTTGTCCTCGTATTTTAGTTTTAGAACTAAAGGGTGCTGCGGATTGATTTCTAAAATGGGTTTCATGTCCGGAGCGTGCTGCCCCGCGGCTTTGAGCATTCGCAGTAAATTTGCAGAAAGTTCATGCTCATCGGCGACTAAACATGCTGGTGAATCCGTAAGACGCAAAGTGACGCGCACATCTTTCACCTTACCTTCGAGTGATTTTTTCATGCGCTCAATCAGGTCATTATATTGCTCTTCGGATTGTTTATGTTCCTTTTCTACAGCTTCATC
>CANHDS010000104.1 GCA_947459465.1 Burkholderiaceae bacterium
GAATATCACCTTCACTTGCCGCAATCTGCTCAACGATTTGCCAATTTTTTGGATCAGGAACCTCGAAAAAGGTATCACCCTCAACCTCAAGTTCAATCTCGGTAATGAAGAGTTGATCTGCCAATGGAAATGCTTGATTAAATAATTGTTGACCACCAATCACAAATACTCGTTCAAACTCGCTAAGTGATTGCAAGGCTGCATCGAGTGAGGAGACTAATTCAGCACCTTTTGCAAGATAGCCAGAATTACGACTGACCACGATATTGCGTCTTCCTGGCAAGGGTCTGCCAATCGATTCCCAGGTCTTGCGCCCCATAATAATGGGGTAGCCCATGGTTACCCTCTTAAAAAATTGTAAATCCGCTGAGATCTTCCAGGGCATTTGATTATCTTTCCCAATCACATGATTACGTGAGCGGGCAACGATCATCGAGATAGCAGGTTTTGACATCAACTGAACTTAGACTGCAACCGGTGCTTTGATATGGGGGTGAGATTCATATCCCACGATTTCAAAGTCCTCAAACTGATAATCAAAGATCGACTCCGGCTTGCGATGGATTTTAAGACTTGGCAATGGATAGGGCGTGCGTGAGAGTTGAAGTTTTACTTGCTCTAAGTGATTACTGTACAAATGACAATCACCACCGGTCCATATAAATTCACCGGGCTGCAGGTTGCATTGCTGGGCAACCATATGCGTCAGTAATGCATAGCTGGCAATATTAAAAGGTACACCCAGAAAAATATCAGCACTGCGCTGATAGAGTTGGCAGGAGAGTTTTCCATTGGCGACGTAAAACTGAAAAAAGGCATGGCAAGGCGCTAATGCCATTTTGGGGATATCGGCGACATTCCATGCTGAGACGATGATCCGGCGAGAATCTGGATTCGTTTTGATCGTTTGAATAATCTCTTGAATTTGATCGATATGCTCACCATTCGGAGTGGGCCAGGAGCGCCATTGATAACCATAAACTGGTCCAAGATCCCCGTTGGGAGCAGCCCATTCATCCCAAATGGATACACCGCGTTCTTTGAGCCATTGATTATTGGTATTACCGCTTAGAAACCACAAAAGCTCATAAATAATCGATTTCAGGTGAAGCTTCTTGGTGGTAACGAGTGGAAAGCCCTCGGTAAGATCAAACCGCATCTGATGCCCAAAAACCGATAAGGTTCCAGTGCCAGTTCGATCAGATTTGTGGGCGCCATGTTCGAGAACGTGGTGCATGAGGTCATGAAATTGGCGCATGGGTAAGAAGCGATGCAGTTAGCGCATTATTTCTCGAGATGCTCGAGCTTATTTTTGACATCTTTCCAATCATCTGCATCGGCAAGTGGAGCCTTGGATTTTGTAATACTTGGCCATTGCTTTGCAAGCTCAAGATTGATTGCAATAAAGTTTTGCTGATCACCGGGTACATCATCTTCTGCGTAAATTGCATTGACGGGGCACTCTGGAACACAGACCGCACAATCAATGCATTCATCCGGATCAATGGTTAAAAAATTAGGACCTTCACGAAAACAGTCAACGGGGCATACATCAACGCAATCGGTGTATTTGCAACGAATACAGGATTCAGTGACAACGTAGGTCATAGCTCACTCTGAAGAATAAATACCATCAAAAACACGAAAATAATCAACCATTGGATTTTATCCCAAATGGTGTAAAGTTTTGATTCCACCGATATCACACCCTTGCCGAGAGCTATGACAACCAAACCAAAAATCCTTGTTGCCCGCGCCATTTTCCCGGATGCTTTAGCAAAATTGGAAGAAACATTTGAGGTTCACTCAAATCAGGCTGACCACGTTTTTTCTCCCGATGAGTTGCGTAAGCATCTTGCACAAGTTGAGGGAGCCTTGGTGTTTGGTAGCGAACGAATTGATCACAATGCGCTCTCAGACGCTAAAGACCTTAAGATTGTGGCTAATATCTCCGTGGGCTATAACAATTTTGATATACCCGCAATGACCGCAGCTCGGGTGATGGCAACCAATACTCCCGATGTATTAACAGATACAACCGCTGACTTTGGCTTCGCACTTTTAATGGCAACAGCCCGCCGTATCACGGAGTCTGAGCATTGGATTCGAAATGGTCAATGGGACAAAATGTCGATCGTATACAACCCACTGGGAATGGATTTGCATCACACCACCCTTGGAATTATTGGCATGGGTAGAATCGGTCAAGGAATTGCTAAGCGTGCCTTGGGCTTTGGAATGAAGGTGATCTATCACAATCGAAAGCGTCTTAGTGAGGCCGATGAAAAGGCCTGTGGTGCGAGGTATGTGGATAAAGAAACATTGTTGCGCGAAGCGGACCATGTTGTATTGGTGGTTCCTTACTCTGCGGAAAGCCATCACTTAATTGGCGCCAACGAAATTGCCCTGATGAAACCAACGGCTACGCTGGTGAATATTGCGCGTGGTGGCATTGTTGATGATGCAGCTTTAGCCGCTGCCTTAAAAGCCAAAAAAATATTTGCTGCGGGTCTTGATGTCTATGAGGGCGAACCCAAGGTACATCCGGAGTTACTCAAGTTAAGTAATGTGGTGTTGGCACCTCATATTGCTAGCGCTACAGAAAAAACTCGGCGTGCCATGGTTGCTTTAGCGATTGAAAACTTAAATGCCGCTCTCGAGGGAAAGCGCCCACCGAGTTTGATCAACACGGAATTATGGCGGGGCTGATCTAGCTAATTTCTATTGCTGAATGTCGTCGGTTTCTTCAGAAAGTTCTTTGAGGGCAAGCTCAATCCCGCCAAATTTTTCAGCAACCCAGTTATAGACTTTACAGGCGATCCATAAGAGACCAAAGCCCAAAATGGCATTGAGCACAAGGGCAGAAATGACAGTAAATCCAGGAATTGATCCGTCTCGAATAAAGGCAACAAATAGCGCCAACAAAACGATCGGCACCGAGAAGCACAGGTAAACCAAAACTAAGGTTTTGGCAGTATGCATGGGATCTAAAAATACAATTTCTTTTTTGGTAAATTTCATGATCCCGCCATCTTAAAGCAGTCCATCAAAAATCTCTACATCCACCCAGTCGCCGGGGCCAATATTCCCCTGGTCATGATGAAGAACAATGAAGCAATTGGCCTCACTCATGGAGCGCAAAATCCCAGCACCCTGGCTACCAGTCGTTTTAACCATCCATTGACCCTTAGAATCTCGAAACACAATTCCCCGTTGAAACTCGGTACGGCCAGATTTCTTCCGAATCCCCACCGCTGATCGAACTGGAATGAATGGGATCTCGACCCGCTTGGCACCATTAAGCTGTAAAAGCGCGTTGCGGACAAACTGATAAAAGGTCACCATTACCGCCACAGGATTGCCGGGTAGTCCAAAAAATACCGTAGGCATTGGTTTGTTTGGGCTTGGTTTTAAGCTACCAAATGCCATGGGTCGACCGGGACGCATCGCAATTTTCCAAAATCCAACCTCACCCAATTCCTCCATCATTTGCTTGGTGAAATCCGCCTCTCCAACCGAGACCCCGCCTGAGGAGATGATCACATCGGCCGTTTGAGATGCCGTGATGAATGCCTTACGAAGATCATCTGGCGTATCGCGCACGATGCCACAATCAATCACTTCCATACCCAGACGCTCGATGCATGCCCGCAGACTATAGCGATTACTGTCATAGATCTTACCGGGCACCAAGGATTCATGGATGTCACAAAGTTCATTGCCAGAGGAGAGGATTGCAACCTTGATCCGTTGATAGACTTCAAGCTCATGAATGCCCAGGGATGCAGCAAGACCAAGATCAGCAGGGCGTAAAACCCGGCCCTGCAAAATCGCTGCTTTACCCGACTTTAAATCTTCCCCCCGTAGACGTCGGTTCTCGCCTGCACGGACGGTATTGTTTGAAAAGCTCACTAGGCCATCGCGAAGAGTCTTGGTCAATTCTTGGGGCACAACAGTATCGCAAGTTGCTGGCATCAGAGCC
>CANHDS010000105.1 GCA_947459465.1 Burkholderiaceae bacterium
ACTGTTGAACAAGAAGCACCACGCAAATTTATGGTGATTCAACGTGTGATTGAAGTGCGGGAAGGCAATAAATTAGCGCGCTTGGAGCCATACTTTGGATTTAAGTTAGATTTCACGATCGACTTTAAACATCCGGCGGTTGACAAAACTGGTCAGCGCTTTACAGTTGATTTTGCTGAACACGCTTATCGAAGTGAGATTGGCCGTGCTCGCACGTTTGGATTTGCTCACGAGGTTGAGGCTTTGCGTGAGATTGGTCTAGCGCGAGGCGGTAGTTTGGATAACGCGATTGTGCTCGATGAGCACCGTATCTTAAATAATGAAGAGTTGCGTTACGACGATGAATTTGTGCGTCACAAAATTCTGGATGCTATCGGTGACCTGTATCTGTCTGGTCACCCAATTGTGGGAGCTTACACCGCAGAAAAGTCAGGCCATGGCTTAAATAACGCACTGTTACGAAAGCTTTTGGACGACCCAAGCTCGTATTCAATTGAAACTTTTGATAAGGCTAGTGCTCCAGCGGCCTATTTACAAACCACCGAAAGCATCAACGCTTAGGCCTTCTGTTTTTTAAAAGGCGCTCAATTGATTGCCGCAGGGATGACTGCGGCGATAGTTTTTGACAAAGCTCTTCCCAAGCACTTTGAGCTGCTTGAGAAAATTCTGGAGGGCGCTCATCCCTTTTATTTGCCTTTAATGCGAATTGGTTGGGTTTTACCCTCACCCGAACCTCACGAATAAGCCATTGGCGTTGATTAAGCTCTTTCGTAATACTGGGGGCAATTTGTTGTAAGCGGGTGCCTATCGTGGCGTTGGGTACCACTAAAACTAGCTCACTAGGGCGATCGGGGCGCCATTCAACCAGTAGGCATTGACTGATGGATACAAAACCCAACGAATACAGAGCGTTCTGAACGGAATTGGCTAGGGCATCATGCTTTTTAGCCCGATCTAGAAGCTGTTTGAAGCCTTGCTCATGGGCCAGGCAATCCTGCCATGGCTGGGCCAACTTCACTAGGGGCTTATTCATCAAAGAAGGGCTCGCGGGTGATAAACTCAATAGCTAAAATTTTTTCTTGATTCCTATGGTACTTGGTCTTATTAAAACACTGGTTGGCAGCAGCAATGACCGCCTCCTCAAACAATACCGCAAGGTCGTTTCAAAGGTAAATGCCCTGGAGGCCAATCTTCAGGCTTTGGACGATTCTGCCTTACAGGCAAAAACCGCTGAATTTAAGCAACGAATTGAAGCCGGCGAGGCTTTGGATGATCTTGCTGCTGAAGCATTTGCAGTAGTTCGTGAGGCCAGCGTTCGGGTTATGAAAATGCGTCATTTTGATGTTCAGGTTATGGGGGCCATGGCGCTTCATCAGGGAAAAATTGCTGAAATGGGAACGGGAGAGGGTAAAACCCTGACTGCAACCCTAGCAGTTTACTTAAATGCGCTTTCCGGAAAAGGTGTTAATGTCGTCACTGTGAACGATTACCTGGCTCAACGGGATGCGGAGTGGATGTCAAAGCTCTATACCTTTTTGGGGCTGAGCGTTGGAATTAATTTATCGCAAATGGACCATGAGGCTAAGCAAAAGGCATATGCGGCCGATATTACGTACGGAACGAATAATGAGTTTGGTTTTGATTATTTGCGTGACAACATGGTTCAAGATGTTGCGCAGCGAGTACAGCGAGGCCTCTCTTATGCAATTGTCGATGAGGTTGATTCGATTCTGATTGATGAGGCACGGACCCCGCTCATTATTTCGGGGCAGGCTGAAGACCATACCGATCTTTATATCAAGATGAATGCATTACCTGCACATCTTGATCCACAGCTTGGTGAGGAAAAATCAGATGGCTCCGGCGTGATCAAGCCAGGCGATTATTGGGTAGATGAGAAGTCCCATCAGGTCTATTTGACGGAGCGTGGTCATGAGAAAGCAGAACAAATCCTCACCCAAATTGGTTTACTGAAAGAGGGCGATTCTTTATACGCCCCGCAGAATATTAATTTGATGCATCACTTGTATGCAGCCCTACGCGCACATTCTCTGTATCACCGAGATCAGCACTATGTTGTTCAGGGTGGTGAGGTCATTATTGTGGATGAGTTCACGGGTCGCTTAATGCAAGGTCGACGTTGGTCAGATGGTTTGCATCAAGCAGTTGAGGCCAAAGAGAAGGTGGGTATTCAAAATGAGAATCAAACCCTCGCAACCATTACCTTTCAGAACTACTTTCGCATGTATCAGAAGTTAGCTGGTATGACCGGTACAGCAGATACGGAAGCGTACGAGTTTAAGGAAATCTACGGGCTTGAAACAGTTGTGATCCCTCCCAATCGACCCAGTCGTCGCCTGGATCGGCAAGATCAAATTTATAAGACCTCGCCTGAGCGTTATGCAGCGGTCACTAGAGACATTAAAGATTGTTTTGAACGAGGTCAGCCAGTTCTGGTGGGTACTACATCAATTGAGAACTCAGAGCTGATTTCTAAACTACTTGATAAAGAAAAGTTATCCCACCAGGTTTTGAATGCAAAGCAGCATGCGCGCGAGGCAGAGATTATTGCTCAAGCGGGTAGGCCCAAAATGATCACAATTGCTACCAATATGGCTGGTCGTGGAACCGACATTGTGCTGGGCGGTAATGTGGAGCGGCAATCGATCTTGATCGAGGCTGACGAGTCCCTAAGTGATGCTGAAAAAGTAAAACGTATTCAACATTTAAAAGATGAATGGCAGGGGCTTCATGACGCAGTCGTTAATGCTGGCGGTCTCCATATTATTGGTACCGAGCGCCATGAAAGCCGTCGTATTGATAATCAGCTGCGCGGTCGTGCTGGACGTCAAGGCGATCCTGGTTCATCACGCTTCTATTTATCCCTAGACGACCCTTTATTACGTATTTTTGCGGGTGATCGCTTGCGCGCCGTAATGGATCGTTTAAAGATGCCAGAAGGTGAGCCGATTGAAGCGGGAATGGTAACCCGTTCGATTGAATCCGCACAGCGTAAAGTTGAAGGCCGTAACTTTGATATTCGTAAGCAATTACTTGAATACGATGATGTGGCCAATGATCAGCGCAAAGAGACGTATCGTCTTCGCAATCAGATTCTTGAAAGTAAAGACATTGGGGACCTGATTACTAATTTATGTGAGGATGTTTTTACAGCAATTGTTCGCAATTATGTGCCAGTGGAATCCATGGAAGAGCAGTGGGATATCCCGGCCCTTGAGCATCTCTTGGCTAATGAATGGGGTATTTCCATTGATCTTCAAGGGTGGATTACGAATGCAGATATGGTCGACGATGAAGAAATTGTATCTCGCGTGATTGAAGCAGCCAAGAAAAACTATAAGAACAAAGAGGAGCTTACGGGCCGCGAGTCGTTTGCCAGTTTTGAGCGCTCGGTCATGTTGTATAGCTTGGATATTCACTGGCGTGAACATTTAGCGGCTCTAGATCGATTACGCCAAGGTATTCACTTGCGGGGCTACGCACAAAAGGATCCAAAACAAGAGTATCGACGCGAGGCATTTGAACTCTACGGAGAACTGCTGGATGTTGTAAAGAATGACGTAATCAAAACCGTATTTACGGTTCAGATTAAGAATGCTTCAGAACTTGATGAAGCGACAGAGACTATTGCTGATGATGGCCAGGTCAAAGAGATGCAATTTAAGCATAATCAGTTTGCTGAGGGAGACAGCATCCCGGTTGAGCAGGTTGATCATGTAATTGCACCCGCTCCGGTACGTGAAGGCCCGAAAATTGGTAGAAATGACCCATGCCATTGTGGTAGTGGTAAGAAATACAAGCACTGTCACGGAAAAATTGCTTAATTTGAGGTTTGCCGTTCTAATTTAGCGATGGCTGTCAATTTCCCAACTCTTGATCC
>CANHDS010000106.1 GCA_947459465.1 Burkholderiaceae bacterium
ATGTTTTAGTTCAAATAAACCCAAGGGGCAACTTAAGTACTTTTGCTTCGTTACACGAGATACAGTAGATTCATGCAACTCTAGGTTATCAGCGATTTCACGTAAAACCAATGGCCGGAGTGCAATATCCCCAGACTCAAAGAAGGATTGTTGCCGTGCAACGACCTCGGAAGCCACACGCAGTATGGTTTCTTCCCGTTGCTGAATATTTTTTAGTAACCACTTTGCCTCGGTCATTTTTTGGCGCATTGCACCAATATCAGCATGGTCACGGTATTCAGAAATGATGTTGATATATTCTTGATTTAATGAGACTTTTGGAATGGCTTCGTCATTGCGTCTAGCAACCCAATGGTTGCGATGTTTATAAACCACAATATCAGGCGTCACTGAGTGATCGGGGCCATGGTCATACTTGGCTGCAGGATGATGGTTAAGGGTTTTGATCTTTCGGATCGCTGCCTCAATACTACTTTCAGATTTACCTAAGAGAACACGTAACTTTGCGTATTCACGATTTGCTACCTTGGCTAAATGGGATTTACAAATCTGGAGTGCTAGAGAGAGAATGGCCCTTTCTTCAAAATGCATAGTGGCTCGATTGAGCTCTTCTTGAAGCTGGATGCATAGACATTCGCTCAGGTCACGCGCCCCAACGCCCACTGGTTCTAATTGCTGCAAATAACGTAATGCGACTTGCAATTCAGCTAGAGTGTATTGTTCTTGAAAACGCTCAGCGATTTCAAGGGTGATGGTTTCAAGACTTTCTTGAAGAAAACCGTGTTCGTCGAGACATGCCGCTAAGTAGTGAATTGCCGCCTTAATTTTGGGATTAAGGTTCATCACCCGAATTTGTTCGGCAAGAGCGCTTTGAAGGGATATCTGGCCCGGTAATTGTTCGATTCCATAACCCTCACCACTTCCAGAGTATTGCGGTACGCTGGGCTCAAATTCAATGATTGGATTATCGAGTGCTACTTTTTCTAGTTCTTGTTCTAGCTCGAGGCTCGATAGCATCAACAATTTCACCGCTTGTTGAAGTTGCGGGCTGAGGCTGGTTTGTTGACTTAGGCGAGAGCTAATTGAGAAGCGCATGAAACCATTCTAGGAAGGCTTCACTGTAGGCTACCTCAAAAATTCACCAAATTGGTGCACTACATACGGAAGTTTTCGCCTAAATACACCCTGCGAACCGCATCATTTTGAATAATCTCATCAGGCTTGCCGGCGGCTAGAACACTTCCCTCGCTAATAATGTAGGCATGATCGCAAATACCTAGGGTTTCACGTACGTTGTGATCGGTGATTAGAACTCCAATTTGGCGGTCTCTTAGAAAACGGACAATCCGTTGAATTTCACCGACCGCAATTGGATCGACACCAGCAAAGGGTTCATCGAGCAAAATAAATTTAGGGGACGAGGCAAGCGCCCTCGCAATTTCGACCCGTCGCCTTTCTCCACCAGACAATGAAAGAGCAGGATTATTGCGCAAATGACCGATTTGTAATTCGCCTAGTAACTCATCTAAACGGGTCTGGATTTGCTTTTTACTTAGCGACTTGCCATTCGTTTCTTGGAGCTCTAATACTGCTTGTATATTTTCTGCCACATTTAGCTTACGAAAAACAGAAGCTTCTTGAGGTAGATAGGACAGTCCCATTCGGGCGCGTTGGTGGATGGGAAGGTGGCTAATTTTCTTTTGATCTAAGCGAATGTCGCCTCCATCAAGCGGGACTAAACCAACAATCATGTAAAACGAGGTTGTTTTGCCAGCACCATTTGGGCCCAATAAACCAACTACTTCACCGCTTGAAACCTCAATGCTCACATCACGGACAACTGTACGAGAGCCATAACGCTTTTGAAGCGATACCGCCTGAAGAATAGAAGGAGATACGGAAGTCATCTTATTTGACGACCACTTTCTTTCTTGGAGCTAAGATTGCTCTTGATTGAGGAGGGCGATTTAGGTCTAATTGTTGTGATTTGATCTTATAACTTTCTTTAACATCTTCATATTCAATCTGCCAACCTTGGAGCTGATCGAGCATTTGCATATTAAGTAAGCGCTTAACTCTAGCATTACCAACTAGCAGGAGCCTTTCCTTCTGGTCATCATAAAAAATATCTTTAGCGATACCTTGCATAAACTCATCTTGCAGGGTTTCTCGGCGTTGCCGCATTGAGGCGGGTAAATCAGACTTACCATTTAAGTCAATCATTTGATAACCATCAGGCGTAACAAGGACAAAGCCACGCTCTCCCGTGCCAACCATACTGCCGCGAATTAAAAGAACATCACCGCTTAGGGTGTACTTTTGTTTTACATCATCAAGCTCGACCTGATCAGCATTAATAATCAAAGGTTTGTCTCGATCGGCTTGATTAGCGTAAGAAAACAAGGGTAGCGCACCAAGAGCGAGGATTAGAATTAGGATTCTCAATTGCGACCCTTTTGTTCAGTAGGCTCAATCCGACCACGTACTTGACCTTTCAGTTTAGCGCTGTGTTCAACGTTATTGAAAGTCCCGCCACCACTTGAATTCATGATCGACATTCCCTGTTGAAGCTCTAAAGGTTTATCGGTTTGCACAATATCATCATTGATTAAAACTTGAAAGTAGCTTGAACGTGCCAGTAATTGAGGAGCGGCTTTACGATCTCCTTGGGCTTCTTGAGCCGGACGAAAAATTTCACCATTCTCATACAAGTCCAAAATCGTTAAATCACCATCAATGTGGCCACGATCAGCTCGAACTGTAACCGGCGCACCCTGATCTTGAAAGATGCGAATCCGTGGACGTTCTAGATCGATCGATGCGTCATCTTCATAATGTGTCAGTTTTTTACCTAGAACACGGTATTTTGTTTGCCCTTGCTCATTGAGGTTGGACAGGGTTGCATTTTTGAGAATGTAATCTGGGACATGTTGGGGTACGCGCGCAAGTGCCAGCGATTCTGGCGGAGCACTACGTTTAACAAGCCAGAAAGTGGCTAAGGTTAGTGAGCCCATCAGCAAAAAGGGTAGTATCCGCAATAAACCGCGAACGATCCATAAATAAATGATGCGCCGTGAGAGATTCATAAAAAGTTTGACCTAGCCTTTGGCTTTGGCTAGCAGTGAATCATATTGATCCTGGGCTTTGAGGATCAAATCACACGCCTCACGAACAGCGCCAAAACCGCCCTGCGCCTGTGTGACATAGTGAGCAATTTGACGAACTGCTTCATGTGCCTGAGCCGGAGCAATCCGCAAGCCCGCAGATTGCATGATCGATAGGTCGGGCCAATCGTCTCCCATGACTGCTAGGTCAATCGCAGGATTAAATGCAAATCGTTTTTGTAATTCAAGAAGAGCCGATTTTTTATCACTGACACCAGTAAACACATTTGAAATGCCTAGCTCATCGCAGCGTCCTAGCACCATTTTGGAGTGGCGGCCAGTAATCACAGCGCATTCAACCCCAATATTTTGAAGGAGTTTGATGCCATAGCCATCATGAATATCAAATCCTTTCACATACTCTTTTCCATCGGGCCCAAAAAAAACCTGACCATTGGTTAGAACCCCATCAACATCAAGCACTAACAAGCGAATCCGGGCTGCCCGTTCGAGAGCCTGGGGGTGGTTAGTTAGAGGGTTAGTCGTGTGCGACTCAAGAGTGGGCGCCATGAATCAAATTACCTTAGCTGCAAATAGATCATGTAAGTTGAGGGCTCCCAATAAGTGTTTTTCGGGATCGGCCACAATCAAGTGATTGATTCGATGCTGTTCCATCATCCCAATAGCCTCCTCTGCAATTAAATCAGGCGGGATTGTTCTTGGGTTGGGCGTCATGGCATCTGCCAGACTAATGGAG
>CANHDS010000107.1 GCA_947459465.1 Burkholderiaceae bacterium
CACAAACGCCTTCGCGCTGACACTGGGCATCGTAAGCCTCATACAATTGGATCATACGGGCTTCAAAATCATCACCCGGATCGAGATCCTTGGCACGCTTACCCCGCTCCTTAGCGTTGGCAATAAAGTACTGCAATTGACGCGGCGGGAATTTCTCATCATCGACATTGAGACTCTTTAAAAGCCGCTTAATCGCGGAGAGTTGATCTTGGGTATCCAAGATTTGAAAGGTCGATGGCAGCCCCGCATCGCGATGATGCGCGCGTAGTAATCGATTACACAAACCATGAAAGGTTCCCACCCACATGCCTCGGGTATTGATTGGTAGCATGGCACCTAGACGAGTAAGCATCTCTTTGGCTGCTTTATTGGTAAAGGTCACCGCCAAGACCCCGATCGGAGAAATTTGCCCCGTTTGAATGAGCCATGCAATGCGGGTGGTTAAAACTCGGGTCTTGCCGCTACCCGCACCTGCCAAAATCAGTGCTGATTGAGGGCGTCCATCGGGGTGAGTTGGAGGTAAAGTCACCGCCTCCCGTTGTTCGGGATTGAGGTTCTCGAGTAAATCAGCGTACATCGTCCCAATTATAATTTGATGCTTATGTCTGACACTGCCCATTCCCCTGAAAAACCCTCGCCAGATCACAATCCTGACTTAGCTAAATTAGCCAAGTCATACGAGCCAGCACCGATTGAAGCGTTCTGGGGACCTGAGTGGGAGACACGCGGCATTGCCACCGCCAAGGTCGAAGAGGGTAACGATAATTTTTGCATTCAGTTACCACCACCGAATGTTACGGGCACCTTGCATATGGGTCATGCATTTAATCAAACCATCATGGATGGATTAGTGCGTCATGCACGCATGTCCGGCAAAAATACCCTCTGGGTTCCCGGCACCGATCACGCCGGAATTGCCACCCAGATTGTGGTGGAACGCCAACTCGATGCCCAAAAAATCTCCCGCCATGATCTTGGACGCGAGGCCTTCCTCAAAAAAGTCTGGGAGTGGAAAGAAGAATCCGGTTCCACGATTACGCGTCAGATTCGGCGTCTCGGAGCATCGATTGATTGGTCGCGTGAGTATTTCACGATGGATCCGAAGATGTCCGAGGCCGTGGTGGAAGTTTTTGTGACTCTGTTTGAACAAGGACTGATCTATCGCGGCAAACGCTTGGTCAACTGGGATCCCGTCCTAGGAACCGCTGTTTCAGATCTAGAAGTAGTCAGCACGGAAGAACAAGGTAGTCTTTGGCACATTCGCTATCCGCTCTCTGATGGAAGCGGTCACCTGGTAGTCGCCACCACGCGCCCCGAGACCCTCTTAGGTGACGTGGCAGTCATGGTTCATCCGGACGATGAACGTTATCGCCACCTGATTGGTAAAACCGTGGAGCTTCCCCTTTGCCAACGCAGTATTCCGATTATTGCGGATAGCTATGTGGATATGAACTTTGGTACTGGAGTGGTCAAAGTCACTCCCGCCCATGACTTTAATGACTACGCTGTAGGTCAGCGTCATCAGTTACCACTCATTAATGTCTTAACGCTCGATGCCAAAATTAATGAGCAGGCCCCAAAGGTCTATCAGGGACTTGATCGGTTCGCCGCTCGTAAGCAAATCGTCGCTGACCTAGAGTCAGCCAATTTACTCGAGAAAGTCAACCCGCATACCTTAATGGTGCCGCGTGGCGATAGAACACAAACCGTAATTGAGCCCATGCTCACCGATCAGTGGTTTGTGGCAATGTCTAAAGCAAGTCCCAATAATCGCTACCAACCTGGGCAATCCATTGCAGGAGCCGCCTTACATGCGGTTACCTCGGGTGACATCCAACTGGTTCCCGAGAACTGGGTCTCAACCTATACCCAGTGGCTCGAGAACATTCAGGACTGGTGCATCTCGCGGCAATTGTGGTGGGGCCATCAAATCCCCGCGTGGTACGGCAATAACGGTGAGATCTTTGTGGCACGCAATGCCGATGAAGCCAAGGCCAAGGCCAAGGCAGCGGGCTACGCAGGAGATCTCAAGCGTGATGAGGATGTACTTGATACATGGTTTAGCTCTGCCTTGGTGCCATTTAGTTCACTGGGGTGGCCCAAGCAAACCAAAGAGCTCGATCACTTTTTACCCTCCTCGGTCTTGGTCACCGGCTTTGACATTATTTTCTTCTGGGTGGCTCGTATGGTGATGATGACCTGCCACTTTACTGGGAAGGTACCATTTAAAACTGTTTATGTGCATGGCTTGGTGCGCGATGCCGAAGGCCAGAAAATGAGTAAGTCCAAAGGCAATACTTTGGATCCAATTGATTTGATTGATGGCATTGCGCTCGATGACTTGGTTCAAAAACGCACCTCTGGCCTCATGAACCCTAAGCAAGCGGAGAGCATTACCAAGAAAACCAAGAAAGAGTTTTCAGAAGGTATTCCGGCGTTTGGTACGGATGCATTGCGCTTTACCTTTGCCTCGCTTGCTTCATTGGGGCGCAATATTAACTTTGATCAAAAACGCTGCGAGGGTTACCGTAACTTTTGCAATAAGCTGTGGAATGCAACACGCTTCGTATTGATGAGCTGCCCTGGCGATGAGAAAGATAATGGCTTTGCACCGTGCGATAACCAATGTGGCCCTGAAGGCTATCTGGATTTCTCGCAAGCGGATCGCTGGATCGTTTCGCAACTGCAACGTACTGAGGCTGATGTGGCCAAAGGCTTTGCTGACTACCGGTTTGACAATATTGCACTCGCAATTTATCAATTTGTGTGGGACGAATACTGCGATTGGTATTTAGAGCTTGCTAAGGTTCAACTACAACATGGCACTCCTGCTCAACAACGGGCAACAAGGAGAACTCTCTTACGTGTTTTAGAGACCATTTTGCGCCTAGCTCACCCCATCATTCCATTCATCACCGAGGAATTGTGGCAAACCATTGGTCCCAAGAGCGGCAAAGTGCTTGCCGATCAACCGGGGCAATCAATTGCACTGCAACCCTACCCTGTATCGCAAACCGATAAGATTGATCCGACCAGTGAAGCGTGGATGGGTGAGGTTAAAAACATTATTGATGCGTGTCGAAATCTACGTGGAGAAATGCAAATCTCGCCTGCTCAGAAGGTGCCCTTATGGATTTATGGGGACACAGAATTTTTA
Organism: Burkholderiaceae bacterium; assembly: GCA_947459465.1. Taxonomy (GTDB): domain Bacteria; phylum Pseudomonadota; class Gammaproteobacteria; order Burkholderiales; family Burkholderiaceae; genus Polynucleobacter. Next base: position 3,158 of record CANHDS010000107.1, read on the forward strand.
ACGAAGGCTGCTCCCTATCTAAGTGCATTAGCCAAGCTCTCAGAAGTGAAAATTGTGACCGATGAGTCTGCATTAGAAAAAGATGCACCTGGTGCACCAATTGCCCTCGTCGGTCGTAATAAATTACTTCTGAAAATTGAGGTTGATCCCAAAGCAGAGCAAGTGCGGCTTAGCAAAGAAATTACGCGTCTTGCCAACGAGATCGCCAAATGTCAGAGCAAACTAAATAACGAATCGTTTGTGGCTCGCGCTCCCGCTGCAGTTCTGGAACAGGAGAAAAAACGGCTAGTGGATTTTCAAGTAAGCCATGCAAAGCTAAGTGAACAGCTCGATAAGCTAACCAAGTAGGTTCAGCCAATCAGGCGAAAGCTAAATTGGGGATTGGTTTAGGCAACTTCGCCGGGTCTTGCTTAAACCGTTGCGCAACATCCCATAGATCAACGGCAGATTGCATTTGCAACCAACTCTCCGGAGATCCGCCAATTGCCTTTGAAATTCGCATCGCCATTTCTGCACTTACGGCACGCTTTTCAAGCAAAATTTCAGACACCGTCAATCGACTGACTCCTAAATATTCCGCCAGGGAAGCCTGACTGATTCCGAGTGAAGGCAAAATATCCTCACGTAGAATTGCGCCAGGATGTGTTGGTCTGCGTGAAGATTTGCGGTTAATTCTCTTATTCA
>CANHDS010000108.1 GCA_947459465.1 Burkholderiaceae bacterium
CGCAAAGCCTCGGCTAATGGTGCAATCGGTTTGGAATCAAATAGGCTAGACATAGCCTTGATATTCTCGCATTTTTGACTGGGGCAGTAACGTCATGGCTATGACACAAACTTCGCTAAAATGCCAATCATGAATGAAAACAAAGAATTCTTAATCGAAAAGAAATTACGTCCCTTGCCGCGCTGGATCTTTATGTCCCGCTGGCTGCAAGCCCCACTTTATATTGGCCTCATCATTGCGCAGGGCGTCTATGTTTGGCAGTTCTGGTTAGAGTTGATTCATCTCATCTCGATGATGGGCACTAATGAGATGACCGAGACCGCCTTGATGCTGATTGTCTTGGGACTGATTGATGTGGTGATGATCTCGAATCTCTTGGTAATGGTGATCGTTGGCGGTTGGGAGACCTTTGTCTCACGCTTGGATCTTCATGACCACCCCGATCAGCCCGAATGGCTCTCGCATGTGAATGCTGGAGTATTAAAGGTCAAGCTTGCTACTGCAATTATTGGTATTTCTTCGATTCACTTACTGAAGACCTTTATCAACGCTTCCTCGTATGATGAGAAAACTTTGCTCTGGCAAACCATGATTCATGTGACGTTTGTCTTGTCGGCATTGGCCATCGCGTATACCGAGAAGATCATTACTGCTGCCCACCAGAAGCATTAGCATTCAAAGTCTTAACTAGTAATTGCGGATCAGACTCGTTAATCCTGCCCAGATTAAGCACACCGAAGCTACCACCGTTAAGTGGGTGCGCATGCGCAAGAACGCATTGGCTATTTCAATATTTGCAAAGTAGTTCGGATAGGTGCGTTGATCAATCGCGCGCTGTACCAGTAAAGTGGCGGCGAGTAAAAGTAGTGCCAATGGGATAAAAATATGAATCGCCAACCACGCGATGAGCGCTGGCATGATTCCCCAAATCCAAACACTATGATCCATCCAGCGGTTCTGCGTTGTTCCACCGAGTGTCCTAAAGCAAGCCCCCCAATGCAGAGCGCCCAAAAATGAGACGATTACTGCGCCATAGGCCACCAATGATTCAAGAGCGATGAGGTCATTGGGGCTGTCGGCGAGTTGCACCATGAAGGCTAAGCCGATAAATGGAATGAGCCCCGCGTAACCAAGGACCCGCACAATTGTTGGCAACTCACTTTTTGTCGTAGGCATAAACTCCACGTCCGGTCTTGCGTCCTAGATGACCTTTAGCAACCAAATCAATTAGTAGCGGTGATGGGCGATATTTATCGTCCTTAAACTCTTTGTGATACACCTCCATGATTGCGAGGCAAGTATCTAGTCCAATCAAATCAGCTAATGCCAGAGGACCAATGGGGTGATTACAGCCGAGTTTCATGCCCGTGTCGATATCTTCAGGACTAGCAATCCCTTCGTGCAGGACAAAGAAGGCTTCATTAATCATGGGCAGGAGAATACGATTGACCACAAAGCCCGGTGAGCTTTGTACGGTGATTGGCTCCTTGCCCATCTGCGTAGCCATTACGAGCACCGCTTTTAGGGTCTCGGGGCTGGTTTCTTTACCCATAATGACCTCGATGAGAGCCATCAAAGGCGGAGGATTAAAAAAATGAATTCCAATAAAACGCTCAGGCCGGGAGTTGCGTGAACCCAGGTGCGTAATCGATATGGATGAGGTATTACTCGCAATAATGGTGTCTTTGCTGACCACCCGATCTACTTGTTGCAAGATTGATTCTTTAATCGCTTGGTTCTCAGTGGCGGCCTCAATCACCAAAGAAACTGGTGCAAGGTCAGTGTATTGCGTGGTTGTTTTAATTCGCGCCAAGGTTTGGGATTTTTGCTCAGGGCTGATGACCTCTTTTTTGATGAGGCGATCAAGGCTGATACTCAGTGCGGCTAAGCCTTTCTCGAGTGCCGCATCGCTAACATCGAGTAACACGACATCATATCCAGCACTTGCGGCAACCTGAGCAATGCCATTGCCCATGGTGCCAGCACCAATGATTCCAATCGAGGTAATCTTCATTTAGATAATTTCCTACGTTGATATTGAGTCGCACCAAACAACTGTTCTTTTTCTTTGGGATCCATCTCGGGCTTGCGCAACTTGGTTAATACTTCCACTCCACGCTGCACAGCGGGTCGTGCGCCAACCATTTCAAACCAGCGTTTGAAGTTTGGGTAGTCCTTGAGGTCCATACCCTGCTTATCCCAACGTCGTGTCCACGGATAAATTGCAATGTCAGCAATCGTATATTCATTACCAACGATGAACTTATTTTTCTTGAAACGCTCATCTAAAACACCATATAAACGTTTGGCCTCATTGGTATAGCGCTCAATTGCATAATCAACCTTCTGGGGTGCATACAAACGAAAGTGATGATTTTGACCTAGCATCGGACCCAAGCCACCCATTTGAAACATCAGCCATTCCATGGTCTCGTATTTGCCGCGAATCGATTTGGGCAGGAAGCGACCGGTTTTATTGGCAAGATAGAGCAAGATGGCACCGGATTCGAACAGATGAATGGGTTTGCCATCGGGCCCATCAGGATCAACCATTGCCGGAATCTTATTATTGGGACTAATTCGTAGAAAGGCTGGCTTGAATTGATCCCCTTTGCCAATATCCACTGGAATAGCGCGCCAATCACGATCTAAGCGATAGCCACATTCCTCCATCATGATATGGATCTTATGGCCATTGGGAGTGGCCCAACTATAAATATCAATCATCGATTTTTTCATCTTGGCTCTCTAGTTTTCATGGATTATGGCGCTAAGGCTTGTAAACGAAGTAGTGCAGTTTCAAGCGTTGACTCTTGTTTAGCAAAACAAAAACGGATCACACCGGATTCGGTTTGATTGGCATAAAAGGACGAGTTTGGAATCGCTGCAACTCCTAACTGTGTCGTTAGCCATCGGCAGAACTCGACTTCAGTAAGCGTTGACTCTTTACGCGGTAGGGCTGTGTAGTCAACGCATTGAAAGTAGCTACCTGCACAAGGTAATAATTTAAGTCCAGTGCTTGCGAGCCCCGCTCGGAAATAATCACGCTTGGCTTGATAAAACGCTGGAAGCTCAAGGTAATGTTCAGGGTTTTGTAAATAGTGCGCAATACCGTATTGCATGGGAGCGTTAACAGAGAACACATTAAATTGGTGTACTTTTCGATACTCATGCATCAGGGCTGCGGGAGCGGCAATAAATGCCAGTTTCCAACCAGTCACATGAAAGGTCTTCCCAAAACTTGAGACCAAGAAACTACGCTCCGCGAGTGCGGCATGGCGCGCAATACTCTGGTGTGGTTTACCGTCGAACACCATGTGCTCATAAACCTCATCGCTGAGTATCAAGATTGAGGTGTCTTTCACTAAGTGATGCAAGCGCTCTAAATCGGCAGCATTCCAAATGCTGGCCGTGGGATTATGCGGGGTGTTGGTGAGGATTAAACGAGTCCTTGGAGAAATTGCATTCGCTAGTGCTTCCCATGGCAAGGCATACGAATCTACCAGCCCATTACGATCTCGCACAATGTCCATGGCAATCGGGATTGCTTTGCCACCAGCCAATTGAATGGCTGGAAGGTAGCTATCAAAGGCGGGTTCAATCACAATCACTTCATCATCACGCCCAACACACGCCATAATCGCAGTAAAGATCGCCTGAGTCGCTCCCGCAGTTACCGTAATTTCAGTATGGGGGTCGTACCGATGACCATAAAGTGCCACAATTTTCTGAGCAATTGCCTCGCGCAATTGCGCAATGCCTGGCATGGGTGCATATTGGTTATGACCCAAACGCATGGCGTGATTGACGGCA
>CANHDS010000109.1 GCA_947459465.1 Burkholderiaceae bacterium
ATCGGGCCGAGTTTATGGGATTGTTTACTCAGGAATTGATCTTGGTGCTTCAGTCGGTCCTCTTGCTTTCGGTATTTTGCTCGATGCCGGCAGGCCTAATTGGCTCTTCTTGGGAGTTGCCTTTATTCAATGTTTGATTATTTTTACGGCATTTAGAGTTGCAAGCAGCATTCCAAATCGATCTGCTTTAGCAAGCAAAATCTGATTTCCATATGATGAAATTTTGATTTCATCAGATAAAAAGATGGAAAATGAAAATTGTCAGTACATTTCATTTTCTAATTCAATATTTCATATCATAAAATTTATTCAATAAGTAATTGAATTAATTGGCTTAATTTATTTGTTGAGCCGAAGCTGATTTTGTCATTATTTATAAGCAGCTCTCTAAACTCTTCTATAAGACATAAGAGTTTGGGTTTCTAAAACCCTCGTCAACAACAATTTTTATCTTGAATGAAGGAGAGCAATATGGTGACTCGTAAAGCAGAAGCAGCAACTATTCAGAAGGATTGGGATACCAATCCACGTTGGCAGGGGGTAAAGCGTGGCTATACCGCTGAAGATGTCGTTCGTCTTCGCGGTTCTGTTCGTCCAGAGTACACCCTGGCGAGACAGGGTGCTGAGAAATTATGGAATTTAGTCAATAACGAAGCTTACGTAAATTGCTTAGGTGCATTAACCGGTGGCCAAGCCATGCAACAAGTGAAAGCTGGTGTGAAAGCAATTTACTTATCAGGTTGGCAAGTGGCTGCGGATAACAATACCTACGCAGCAATGTATCCGGACCAATCCCTCTATCCAGTAGATTCAGTCCCTAAGGTAGTTGAACGGATTAATAATACCTTTGAGCGCGCAGACCAAATTCAATGGTCCAAGGGAATTAATCCAGGCGATCCAGGTTACATCGACTACTTCGCTCCAATCGTAGCGGATGCCGAAGCAGGCTTTGGTGGCGTTCTTAATGCATACGAATTAAGTAAAGCATTAATTAAAAATGGCGCAGCTGGCGTGCACTTTGAAGATCAATTGTCATCCGTTAAAAAATGTGGACATTTGGGCGGTAAGGTGCTGTTACCAACGCAAGAGTCCGTGCAGAAATTAATTGCTGCTCGTTTAGCGGCCGATGTCATGGGTGTGCCAACCATTATCTTGGCAAGGACCGATGCTGAGGCTGCTGACCTATTAACCTCGGATTACGATGAAAACGATAAACCGTTCTTAACTGGCGAGAGAACGCCAGAGGGTTTCTATAAAACTCGTAAAGGGCTCGGACAGGCGATTTCTCGTGGTTTGGCGTATGCAGAGTATGCCGATATGGTCTGGTGTGAGACTGGTACTCCAGATTTGGATTTTGCTAAAAAGTTTGCTGAGGCGATTCGTGAGAAGTTTCCTGGGAAAATGTTGGCCTATAACTGCTCGCCATCGTTTAACTGGAAGAAAAACTTGGATGATGAAACCATCGCGAAATTTCAACGTGAATTAGGTGCGATGGGGTATAAGTACCAGTTCATTACTTTGGCTGGTATCCATTCAATGTGGTACAACATGTATGACCTTTCTCAAGACTACGTCAAGCGTGGTATGACTGCTTATGTTGAGAAAGTTCAAGAGCCTGAGTTTGCAGCGCGTGATCGGGGTTATACCTTTGTTTCGCACCAGCAAGAAGTTGGTACTGGCTACTTCGATGACGTTACCACTGTGATTCAAGGTGGTAAATCATCGGTAACTGCATTGACTGGATCAACCGAAGAAGAGCAATTCCATTAATTGATAACCGCCTAATCGGTGGTTGACATAATCATGCATGGCGCCTGAAGTATCTCAAAAGGATGACTTAGGCGCTTTTCTGTTTTACAGTAGTAGCTATGAATAATTGCATTCTTTGCCAAGACGATGGTGGGCATTTAGTATGGCGGGGCGATGATGCGCGCGTCGTTCTGGTTGACTCTCCCGATTTACCTGGCTATTGCCGTGTGGTTTGGAATCGACATATCGCAGAAATGAGTGAGTTATCGCGTGTCGAGCGAGAAATCTTGCTTGCTTTGGTAGATGTGGTTGAGTTTGCCGTGCGACGTGTCATGCGACCCCAAAAAATAAATTTAGCCTCATTGGGCAATCAAGTTCCGCATCTTCATTGGCATGTTATTCCTCGTTTTGCAGATGACCCATACTTTCCGGATTCGATTTGGTCATCAAAGCATCGCGATACGATCGATACCGTTCTTAAGTCGAGACGCGAGCTTGCCAAGGGGCTCCCAGAAGCAATTCGTTCTGGGATTGCTGACTTAGCTTAGGCGTTGATAGGCCCTGGCCTGATGAAAACCGTGAGCATCTAGCAAGTGCGTCTTGTGAAAGCCTGCTTGGCTAGCGAATATTTGATATTCGGATGGGCTTAATGGGAAGTCATTATCCCGAACATGCTGGGTAATACGGGCACACTCTGTTGAATTGATCGCCGTCCAATCATGTTCAACCATCGTCAAATAATCATTAAGGTAATCTTCTCGACTTTGTCCATCATTGCGCATTACATCAATTAACATAAACCATCCTGAATGGTTTAGGACGCGAAAGCATTCCTCGAAAAGAGTCAATTTGGATTGATCACTCAAATGATGAATCGCATAACTTGAAAATACTAAATCAAGGGAGCGGTCTGGTATTTGCTCAAGCTGCTCGAGCATATCTAAGCAATTTAGTTCCAGAGCTGAAGACCAGGCTGATAAATTGGATTGAGCAAATTGGAGGGCTGACTTAGAAAGATCACATGCGATATATCGTGATATTTGATTGTTTTTGAAAAGTGTTCGACTGACTGAGGCATCTCCGCAGCCAAGATCAACCAAAGAAAGTGGCCGTTCAATCGACTGAATCAGCTGTTGGGAGGCGCTAACTAACTCTTGATGAAACATGTAGTTATGCTCAAGCAGTTTTTGATAGGTCTCCCAGTTAGCACGAAACAGGGCAATTGGGTCAGATTCGGCTGCTTGATTCATGATTAGACCTAAAGTAGTTTTCGGATTGATTCAATGTATGCCATCGCATCAAGGGCTTGACCGCTACGCTGTGACTCCCAGAGTGCGCGCCCCAAGCATTCCATGATTTTATGTTGGGCTTCATGTTCTGAATCTAATTTTTGGCTCAGTTGCTTGGCTACCAGCTTGATTCCTGGGGGCTGATCAATTGAAATTTGTTCGCTAATGGATAGGTGCATAGACAAATGTAAAAAAGGATTCGTTTGCCCTTGTTCGGGCATGAATTCTTGGAGCAGGGCTTCCTTACTACTTAAAATCGGATGATACTCAGGGTGTAGTTTGATCCAATCGCAAGCCATCATCTCAAGAGGTGTTAGGACCCCTGCACTTAACTGTTTTTGCCAGGCGTTATAAAAAAATTCCCGGACCTCATCGCGACTTGGATTAAACAGCGCCACGTATTTTTCCTTGATTCGTTTTATGACGATAAGAACATAAGGGCTCAACGATACATTGCGAGCAATCCGGATTGCGGGCCTTACACACATAGCGGCCATGCAGAATGAGCCAATGATGGGCATCCATGAGATAGTCTCTGGGGATTCGTTTCATGAGTTTATTTTCTACCTCAAGGACATTTTTACCAGGGGCAAGCCCCGTACGATTGGATACTCGGAAAATATGGGTGTCTACCGCAATCGTGGGTTCACCAAAAGCCGTATTCAGAATCACGTTCGCAGTTTTACGTCCGACGCCCGGTAGTGCCTCGAGTTCGGATCGGTCTCTGGGCACTTGACCGTTATGACGATCGAGCAATATC
>CANHDS010000110.1 GCA_947459465.1 Burkholderiaceae bacterium
AGTGGGAGCGCTTAATCGCTACTTGGCACGCTTGCTAAGCGGGAATATTTACTCGGCGACTAAAAAAGGAATCGACACGGTACTGTCTTCAATGGCACCACCCTTACGAGAGTTTGCTAAGCGCCTTGAAGATCATGCCAAGGGTTTTGTATCACCTTCCACCATTTTTGAAGAGTTTGGCTTTACCTACTTTGGTCCGATCGATGGTCATGATTTGGACACCTTAATTCCGATGATGCAAAACGTTCGCCGATTAGCCAAAGAGGGTAACGGCCCTCAGTTCTTGCACGTTATTACTCGCAAGGGCCAAGGTTATATGTTGGCTGAAGCTGATCCAATTTTGTATCACGGCCCAGGAAAATTTAATCCCCAGGAGGGTATTAAATCCACTGGCGCTGGTAAAAAAACATTCACCCAGGTATTTGGGGAGTGGTTATGCGATATGGCGCAAGCCGATCCAAAGTTGGTGGGCATTACTCCAGCGATGCGTGAAGGCTCTGGATTGGTGGAGTTTGAAAAACGCTTCCCCGATCGTTACTACGATGTAGGCATTGCTGAACAACACTCAGTGACGTTTGCTGCTGGCATGGCATGTGAGGGCATGAAGCCCGTCGTTGCCATTTATTCCACGTTCTTACAGCGCGCCTACGATCAATTGATTCATGATGTGGCCTTACAAGATTTACCGATTGTGTTTGCGATTGATCGCGCTGGGTTGGTGGGTGCTGATGGTGCGACTCACGCTGGGGCATACGATATTGCATATTTGCGCTGCATTCCAAATATGCTAATCATGACCCCGGCCGATGAGGCGGAGTGCCGTGATTTATTGACAACGGCCTATCATCAAAATCACCCCACAGCCGTTCGCTATCCACGCGGTGCTGGTATTGGTAATCTGCCATCTGCGGAATTGCATACCTTGCCACTTGGTCGTGGTGAGATTCGTCGAGAGTCGCAAACAACTGGTAAGCGTCTCGCTATTCTTGCATTTGGAACATTGTTGTATCCAGCGCTCGATGTTGCGCACAAGCTCGATACCACGGTGGTCAATATGCGCTTTGTGAAGCCGCTCGATATTGAGTTGATTCAGAGCTTAGCCCGTAATCACGATTATTTTGTGACGGTTGAGGATGGATGTATTCAAGGTGGCGCAGGGAGCGCCTGTATGGAAGCCATGAACCTTTTAGGAATCACTAAACCGCTATTGGCTTTGGGCGTGCCGGATACTTTCATAGAGCACGGGGATTACAACTTACTCATGGCGCAATGCGGGCTTGATGCCGCTGGAATAGAGGCTTCGATTCTTGCGCGTTTTCCGGATTTAGGCTCTTCAGTACTTACACTCAAGACGCCTTCTGATCAGGTCCCGGTCGGGAAGTAAGTCACGCCTAAAATCCATGCATGAACCCGATGGATCGTTTTGAGCGAAAATAGCGACATGAATGACCTCAATACCAGTTTTCTGAGTAGCAAAGCATTGCCAGACGTTCAAGGCAGTGACGATGCTCGATCACTTGCGATCGAGCGCGTTGGGATTCGTGGAATCAAGCATCCCATCCATGTTCAAAGTAAGCACGGCTCATTCCCAACCATTGCGCGTTTTGAGATGGACGTAGCATTGCCCGCCGATCAAAAGGGTACCCATATGTCGCGCTTTGTGGAGCTATTGCAGGACCAACAAGGTGCCTTTGATAACCAAGCTATTGTGGGAATGGCCAAAAATATGCTTCCCCTGCTGCAAGCGAAGCAAGGTCGTATACAGGTTCAATACACCCACTTTGTGAAAAAAAGTGCACCAATTTCCGCGGTCGAGAGTTGGATGGATTATGAGGTAACGTATCTAGCAGAGGCAAAAGAGGTTTTTGATCAAGTCGTTGAGGTTGATCTTTATTTAAAAGCCACGGTGCCAGTAATGAGTTTGTGCCCTTGCTCGAAAGAGATTTCGGAGTATGGGGCTCATAATCAACGCTCGCATGTCACGATTTTGGTCAAGCTCGATGCTGATGCTAATCTTGGCGTTGAAGAGCTGTTGCGCATTGCTGAAACGGAAGCATCGAGTGAGTTATGGGCGATTTTGAAGCGCCCCGATGAAAAGTGGGTCACAGAATATGCCTATGAAAATCCGAAATTCGTTGAGGATCTGGTGCGGGATGTGGCTACTCGCCTAAAGCACGATCAGCGAATTCTATCCCTGATGGTCGAAGCGGAGAACTTTGAGTCCATCCATAACCACAGCGCGTTTGCTCGCATTAGTCTTCCCTAGTCATTGCCGGTATTTAAAGAACTTAGATCCCAGCGGGGCTTAATATCAAATGCCCCATGCGTGATTAGTGAACTGCTTTGTAATAGTCGAAGTGCTCCTGCAAACGCAATCATCACTCCGTTATCGGTGCATAACTCGATTGGTGGATAGTGAACCTGATACCCGCGAGCAGTTGCCATTGCGGTGAGTTTTTTGCGTAGTTGCGTATTTGCACCAACACCTCCGGCAACCACTAAGTCACGACACTCCATTTGCTCGAGTGCGACCATTGCCTTATGACTTAAGACATCGGTCACGGCCTCAACAAATGCACAGGCGAGGTTGGCACGAAAGGACTCGTTATAGCAATCATTGGACTGCGCCTTTTTAACTTGATGCAAAACCGCGGTCTTGAGTCCGGAAAACGAAAAATCCAAATCCTTGGAATGCAACATCGGTCTGGGTAAATCAAAACCAGCGTTTTTTCCAGACTCTGCCAGTTTCGAAAGCGCTGCACCACCGGGGTAATCGAGCCCTAATAATTTTGCGGTCTTATCAAACGCCTCGCCCGCCGCATCATCAACTGTTTCCCCCAAAAGTTGGTAATTACCAATCCCTTTTACGTACATAAGCTGCGTATGTCCTCCAGACACCAAGAGGGCAACAAATGGAAAATCGGGCTTTTCGGAAGAGTCGTCTGTTAATAATGGAGAAAGCAAATGACCCTCTAGATGATGAATGCCAACAATCGGTTTTTGGATTGCAAGCGCCAAAGCATTGGCAAAGGCCGATCCAACTAGTAAAGCGCCTGCAAGGCCCGGTCCTTGGGTGTAGGCAAGCCCATCTAATTTATCGATTGTGCAGGAGGATGCTTCTAACGCCTTGTTTAATAAAGGAATTAAGCGTCGGATATGGTCCCGTGAGGCCAACTCTGGAACCACTCCACCATAATCCTGATGCATCTCAATTTGGGAGTGCAATGCGGCCCCTAAAATACCTTCGAAGGCTGGTTTACCAGTCTCCCAGGAGCGGGTGTCATAGACGGCAAGGCCAGTTTCATCGCAGGAGGTCTCAATACCAAGGACTATCATTGGGGGCGGGGTCGTGCTAGAATCCGTGTTTTAATAAATTTTGATTATTTTCAAGCAATCAACGAGTAAAAGCGAGTAAAAACAGCATGACCACAGTCCGCCTTCGCGAAAACGAACCATTTGAAGTGGCATTGCGCCGCTTTAAGCGCACCATTGAGAAGAATGGTCTATTGACCGATCTTCGTGCTCGTGAGTTCTATGAGAAACCCACGGCCGAGCGCAAGCGCAAAAAAGCAGCCGCTGCAAAACGCCACTACAAGCGGATTCGTAGCCAGATGTTGCCTAAGAAGCTTTACTAAGAATTCCAGGGGTTTCGGGAAATTCCCGTAAACCACCAATCATCAAAGCCCGCCGAGTATGCGGGCTTTATTTTTTTAATCTCTTGGATAATGGATCCATTCGATTGATATTTGGAGAACTTGAATGACTCTCAAAGAGCAAATTACCGAAGATATGAAGTC
>CANHDS010000111.1 GCA_947459465.1 Burkholderiaceae bacterium
AACCCACGAAACAATATTCGCAAATCCATCAATTAAATGAGCGGGCATGAACGATGCATGAGCCGGCAGGGGCAACAGTAATAAATATGCCATTAGGAGAGGGAAGATGCGAGTATTCATTGGCAGCTCCTTAAGTGGGCATGAATTAGTCAGAACAAATCATACATTGACCGTAGTATTGTCATTAGATTCTAGTAAGGCTATTAGCTGTAAAGCTAATATCAATCAAAATGCTTCTTTTTCTGCTTCTAAATAGGCAAGACTCGTGTACTTGCCAATATTGCCATCAAAGCCCTGCATGGTTTTGGCTCGTTTGCTAACGCGCGGATCCTTAAGAACCAATGATTTGGCAACACTTAAGTCCTGACCATCTTTCACTGCTTTGACACAGGTATCGTAAATACCCGCTAAGAACTCCCCATATTCATTCAGTAGCTGTTTGCTCGGCTCTCCGTGTCCCGGAACCCATAGTTGATCGCCTGCGGTAGCTTGTAAATTTCTATAAGCCTTAAAGGTACCGACATACGATCCATCATCAATATTAGCAATACGATTTCCCATCGCAATATCACCAACATAGGTCACTTTATCCTCGATGACCTGCATGCAAATATCTCCAGGCGTGTGTGCAATACCATGGTGATGGACTTTGATGCGCACATCGCCGTAATTAAATATGTCACCTTGATTCGCGTCGTGGGTCGGTGGGATGACTTTAGTACCTGCGGTTGCTTGATTGGTCCAGCGCTCCATCAAATTACGCCAGGCATTTCCTTCAATACCTTTGATTTGTTTGATCGAGTAAGGATGGGCATAAATGGGCATGTCCTTGTTGTAGGTTTCAACAAACGCTTGATTCCCTAAAAAATGATCGCCATGGTAGTGGGAGTTAAAAATTGCAATTACTGGCCGATTCGTTACCTTTTTGATCATCCGGATCGCCATCTCACCAATTTGTAAGGAGGCACCAGAATCTAAAATAACGACACCTTTACTGGTGACTACAAAGGTGACATTGGCCATCATGCCGCGGTTCTCAGGCGTAGGAAAACCATCCGGCGAGTAGATGAGCCATACATGCTTACTAATTTGCTTGGCAGGAATATCCTTGACAGGAGGGCCTTTAAAAAAATCCTCGGCTGCACTCGCAAATTGCATAGCGTCCGGAGCCAACATGACTCCCCCAGCTCCAGCGATCCATTTGAGTGCTTGACGCCTCGAGTCAACAACCATTCCATGCCCCCATTGATATATTCAGTTTAGCGAATATTTACCAAGCCCCATCAAAATGAGTCATTACCTGAGTAATTTATTCATCCATGGGGCGCTAGCCCATTACTAATTTGGCAATTTGGGTGTAAAGAGGGATACCAATGATTAAGTTGAGAGGGAAAGTAATACCTAGAGACATGCCCATATACAAAGCGGGACTCACTTCGGGTAGGGCATGCCGCAGTACTGCTGGAACAGCAATATAAGACGCGCTAGCAGCCAAGACCATCAATAGAATCGTATTACCCAATTCCACTTTAAAGATGTAGCAGAGCAACAGCGCAAAGAGCGAGTGACAAAGTGGTGCGACAAATGCATACATAATGAGTCGTCTGGGTTTGCCCTTGAGATCAACGAAGCTCTTGGCACTCATTAAACCCATATCTAAGAGGAAGAATGCCAACATTCCCTTAAACAAATCGACCGAGAATGGCGCCATGACCTTTTGCCCATCGGGACCTGAAATGATGCCAATCAGCATGGCTCCAAGGAGTAATAATTGCGCGCCATCGGTAAATGATTCATGCAGAAGTTTGCCGACTTTCATGGACTGCTTGGTTTGTGATACCGAGGACTTAGCTCGATTGGCTAAAAAGATTGCCAAAATAATTGCTGGGGATTCCATCAATGCCATGGCAGCAGCCATATGACCACCATATTCAATCTGAACATGGCTCAGGTATTGGGTGGCGGTGATGAAAGTTACCGCACTAACAGATCCATAAGTTGCTGCAATTGCTGCTGAATCAAGAGCGTTAAGTTTAGTCTTTAGAAAGTAATAGCTAACGAGCGGAATAATGCAAGCAAGTGCAATCGCAATCCCCAAACTAGTCGTAATAGCAAACGTGAGTCCAGATTGGTGCAAAGCAAATCCACCCTTGAGGCCTAAAGCCATTAAAAGGTAAAGAGATAGGAAACGGGTGATGGGTTGCGGGATCTCGAGGTTGGATCGAACCAATCCTGCAAACACGCCAAAGATAAAAAACAGGATGGCGGGATCAATAATGGTGCTCATGAGTTGTTATTTTCTCATTTTTGCAAAGCATCCTGGAAAAAATGCATCTCACCCTCAAAAAGGGGTCTCAGTAGAATAGACCCATATTTATTAGGGAAATCACTGATTCGTAATCTATGGTCAAATCCACTTATCGATTTTGGGGAGTAGCCTGCCTAGCAATAGGTCTTGCGCATCGACATTCCGGAAAGCCGTTAAGAGCTAACCCGGTGCGTGAGGGGAATCAGTCCTTGGCCAGACCAGTTGTTAGTATTGGAAAACTGTGGAACCCTATTTAAACGTGATTCGACGAGTACTTTATGTTGTCCTAATTTGGGCAAGTTTTAGTATTTCCGTTTATGCACAAACACAATCGAACAAAACAGTCTTTACGCTTGATCAGTTAATTCAGCTTGCCTTAGAAAGCAATCCACAGGTGATGGCAGCGCGCGATCAGACGCGAGCGATCGGCGGTCAATTACGAAGTGCGCGTGCGATTCCAAACCCTGAGTTTGAGGTGAATACTGGTCAGCAACGTGGTACCTCAGGAGGGTTAAATACTGGCAACCTTTCCTCTTGGGTTGTCACTCAACCATTAGATATGCCGTACACGCGTTTCCCTCGGGTTAACGCGGCCGAGGCTAATATGCGTGCCGCAGAGGCTAATCGAATTGCTTTTGAGGTTGAGACCATTGCACGTGTACGGCAAAGTTTTTATGAACTTGTACGCCGTGAGGCTGAATCTCGTGCTGCCGATGAAGATCTGGATCTGACCAAGCAAATTCGTGATCGAATGCAACTACGCTATGACGTGGGTGAGACCGCACGCTTTGAGTTAATTCGCGCACAAACCGAGTTTCTAAATGCCGAGATCGTTGCTCAAGGGAGCAAATTGCGAATTGAGCAGGCTCGTGGTCAATTACGTAAAGTCGTCGGCTTTAATCTTCCCGCAAACTTTGAGATTCAGACCAAGATTGAGTCTATTCCCAAATTACCGGATCTTAAGCTTTTATTGGATAACCTTCGGAATCAAAGCCCTGAGCTAAAGCGTGCTAAAGCGGAAGTTGAGGCGAGCGAATCACGTTTGAGTTTTGAACAAAACTCACGACTACCGCAGCTCTCGATTAAGGCTCAGCAATACAACGATCCAAACTTTACTGATCGTCTTTATGGTTTAGTGGTGAGTATTCCGATTTGGGATTTTCGTCAAGGTCAAATTATGGAAGCACAAGCTAATGCCTCGAGAGCCCGCAATCAACTCAATTCGCAAATGCAAAGCCTGGAGACCCAGTTGGAGTCTGCCTACAAACTCTATGAGATCACCAGTTTTCAGGTCAAAACCTTGGATGAGCGGGTTGTACAACTTGCTGCCAGTGCTCGCAAGATTGCCGAGACCTCTTACCGCTTTGGTGAGCGTGGCATGTTGGAGTTCTTGGATGCGCAACGCACATTCCGAGCTGCTCGAAATGATTTGATCCGAGCTCGCTTTGAACT
>CANHDS010000112.1 GCA_947459465.1 Burkholderiaceae bacterium
ATCGTTTGGAACCATCGTTGATGAATTCACGGAGGTACATGGGCGCTTGGTCTCTTCAACTAGTTTACGCATTGACGGTAAAGTCATCGGTAATGTTGAAGCATCCCAAGATAACAATGTGAGCATTGCGATAGGTAAGTCTGGCTCAGTACAAGGTGATATTTATGCCTACCGGATTTTTATAGCCGGTAAGGTAACCGGAAATATTTATTGCACGGAGCGAGTTGAGTTGCATGACGGTGCTGAGGTTACTGGTGATGTCACTTATGGCCAGATAGGCGTTGAGGCTGGTGCCAAATTAAATGGCATGATGATTCATCGCTCAAAAGATGCCGTTCCAGAGATGCAGGATAGCGCCCAGGTTTTTCAAAACAACTGGAACCGAATTACCAAAGAGTAGTTATTTAAGATTGGCTACGCGGTCGTAGTACACCAAGGCCTGCATCGGATTGATGGCGTTTCCGTTGCGGGCGATTTCATAATGAAGGTGTGGGCTGGTAGAGCGACCGGTTGAGCCAACTTCGGCAATCTTTTGACCTCGCGTGACGGTTTGTCCCTCTTTGACAAAGGTTGCTCGAACGTGAGCATACTTGGACATAAAGCCATCGGCGTGCTCAATTTCAATATAAATACCATAGGCAGGGTCACGAGCTACTTTCATGACTTTGCCGTTGCCCGATGCCAAGACTGAGGTACCAGCCGGGGCCGAGAAATCAATGCCTGAATGAAACGCGAGGGTTTTGGTAAATGGATCGACTCGCGGACCATAATTACTGGTCAATCCAACGCGATCTTCAATGGGACTGCCAATCGGTAATTGATTGAGCCAAGCGAACTGATTTTGCCAAGTAGCACTCATTTTGATCACCCCATCATGCAGGAGTTGGGCGGTATTTAGGGTGTGATCCAGATCATCGGAGAGGGATGCTGGCTTATTGAGTTTGAACTGTATCGGCTTAAATGGACCGCCTTTGCCATCGGATTTGTCATTGAGTTTGGATTTGACCGGAGCGGGGGTCGCGATATCGGCAAAGCGATCTTTCAGTGTTTTCAGCTCGTTGAGTTTTTCGCTGACTGAGGTGAGCTGAGACTGAAGGGCTTCAAGGCGTTGGCGGTAGCCATCTTCAATCGCTAGCATTTGCGCCTCGGTGACCACGCCACCCATGGCTCGTGCTAGATCGGGTCTTACTTCAACCGCAATTCGTAGGCCAAGAAAATGAATTCCAGCGCCAAGCAAAACCATGACTGCACAAACAATTGCAACGAGCTTTGCAATACTTTGTGCAGTGATGTTGATTTTGCGAACGCGATCGGTGGAACCAGAAATCCAAATAAGCTGCATAGGGCTAAACCTGTTTAGGAACCGATTATTTTATCCTGTTGAGGCGAGTACCTCAAGGGTTAGCCATAAGGCTAACCCATTGATTTCAATGACTAATCTAGATTCCGATCGGTTACAGCCCCTTTGCTTGCAGAGCTTGCTAGGCGGGCGTATTTAGCCAATAAACCCCGTGTATAGCGGGATTTTGGCTGTTTCCAGGCGGCTCGTCGTTTGGCAATTTCCGCGTCGGGAACATTGAGTTGGATCAAAAGCTTATGGGCATCGATCGTGACTGAGTCACCTTCCTCAATCAGGGCAATGGTGCCCCCTACGAAGGCCTCAGGAGCCACATGACCCACCACCATTCCCCAGGTGCCACCCGAGAAACGACCATCTGTAATAAGTCCAACGGTCTCACCAAGCCCTTGGCCAACGAGGGCGGAAGTGGGCGCTAACATTTCACGCATACCGGGGCCGCCTTTAGGACCTTCATAACGAATCACGACCACATCACCATGCTTAATTTTCTGCGCCATGATGGCAGCCATGGCCTCGTCTTCGGAGTTAAAGACCCGAGCAGGACCAGTAATGGAGGGATTTTTGAGGCCGGTAATTTTTGCTACACAACCCTCGGGCGAGATATTGCCTTTGAGGATTGCCAAGTGCCCCTGTGGGTAAATCGGATTATCTAAAGTTCGAATGACCTTTTGATCGGCTCTCGGTTTAGACGGAACATCTTTTAGAGTCTCGGCAATCGTTTTGCCGGTTATCGTCATGCAATCACCGTGGAGCAGGCCGCCATCAAGCAAAATTTTCATGACCTGCGGAATACCGCCCGCCAAATGCAGATCGGGTGCTAAATACGTACCCGAGGGTTTCATATCGGCAATCACGGGAACCCGTTTACGGATTCGCTCAAAGTCATCGATGGTCCATTCAATTTCAGCGGCACTGGCAATCGCTAAAAAGTGAAGGACCGCATTGGTAGAACCGCCAACTGCCATGATGACGCTCACCGCATTCTCAAGGGATTTTTTGGTAATGATGTCGCGCGGCCGAATATTATTTCGGATAGCATCTACTAACACGCGAGCCGACTCCGCTGCACTATCAACCTTTTCTTGATCGACGTTGGACATGGTCGATGAATACGGCAGACTCATGCCCAGGGCTTCAAAGGAGGAGCTCATGGTATTGGCGGTGTACATGCCGCCACACGAACCGCTACTCGGACATGCATTTTGTTCAACGCCTTTGAGGTCCTCCTCGGTTAAACGCCCGGAGGTAAATTCACCAACAGCCTCAAAGGCAGAGACGATATTGAGCTCTTTACCCTTGTAGTGCCCCGCCTTAATAGTGCCGCCATACACATAGATTCCGGGGACATTGGTTCGCGCCAGAGCAATCATTCCGCCC
This sequence comes from Burkholderiaceae bacterium, assembly GCA_947459465.1. Taxonomy (GTDB): domain Bacteria; phylum Pseudomonadota; class Gammaproteobacteria; order Burkholderiales; family Burkholderiaceae; genus Polynucleobacter. The sequence continues at coordinate 2,738 of CANHDS010000112.1, forward strand.
GGCATATTTTTGTCACAGCCGCCGATTACTACCACGCCGTCTTGCCACAGACCATTCACACAAACTTCAATACTATCTGCGATGACCTCGCGTGAGACGAGGGAGTATTTCATGCCTTCGGTACCCATCCCAATCCCGTCGGAGACAGTCGGCGTGCCAAAGACTTGTGCTTTGGCGCCTGCTTTCTCTAAGGCATCAATGGCGGCATCTGCTAACTTTTGTAAGCCACTATTGCATGGCGTGATGGTGGAGTGACCATTCGCAACGCCCACCATGGGTTTTACAAAATCCTCTTCTTTGTAGCCCATGGCATAGTACATCGATCGATTAGGTGCGCGAGCCACCCCTTCGGTCACCATGCGTGAGCGCTCATTCATTCGTTTTGGGGATTGTTTTTGGTCTGCCATGTATAAAGTCTCCGTGATTAAATTGCCATCATTTCAAAGCTATCTTTCCCCGCGCCGCAATCAGGGCAGGCCCAGTCGGCAGGAACATCATCCCATTTAGTGCCCGGCGCAATACCATCTTCGGGACGGCCTGCTGATTCATCATAAATAAAGCCACAAACAATACAAAGGTAGGTTCTCATGGGGTTGTGATTCACTTATTAACAAGGAAGAGGTATTTTAGGGATGTCTGGCAAAGTTAGCCCCGAAGCTAATAGCCAGTCCAGTACTAGGGGGTTACATTGTTGATCTGTAAGCACTTTCAAGGTAATGATAAGCGATGACACGAATAACCGGCACTGTCTATCTAATTGATGACGATAATTCGATGAGGGATTCATTGGCACGAATGCTGCGCGATGTGGGCTATGCGATCCAAGATTTTGAGAGTGCCACCTCTTTTTTACAAAATTCATTACCCGTTGCCCCCGCCGTGATCGTGCTCGATATGCAAATGCCCGATGTCAGCGGCTTAGATTTAATGGAACGCTTGGAGAAGTTGGGTCGTAAAACCCCCATCGTATTTTTAAGTGGCCAAAGCCA
>CANHDS010000113.1 GCA_947459465.1 Burkholderiaceae bacterium
ATATTCCGGTACGCACGGAAGAGGGTCGTCGGATTCGGGAGGCCTTTATTCCTCAACCGGGCTATCGTTTAGTCTCGGCTGATTATTCCCAAATTGAACTGCGCATCATGGCGCACATTGCCCAAGACGAAAATTTATTGGCTGCGTTTAAGGCAGGCAAAGATATTCACCAAGCAACTGCCGCCGAGATTTTTGCCATTCCACTGGATCAAGTGAATTCCGAGCAACGACGCTATGCCAAAGTGATTAATTTTGGTCTCATCTATGGCATGAGTGCTTATGGATTAGCAAGCAATTTAAAGATCGAGCGCGCTGCAGCGCAGCAGTACATTGCAAAATATTTTGAACGTTATCCAGGTGTTGCTCAATATATGGAACGAACTCGCGAAGAGGCTCGTGCCAATGGGTATGTAGAGACCGTATTTGGACGTCGTCTCTGGTTACCGGACATTAAGGCAAATGGACCAAGGCGTCAGGGCGCCGAGCGCGCCGCAATTAACGCGCCGATGCAGGGAACCGCTGCTGATCTCATTAAATTAGCGATGGTGGCGGTGCAAAATTGGCTAGAAAGAGAGCAATTAAAGACCCGCATGCTGTTGCAAGTCCATGATGAACTTGTTTTTGAGGCCCCACCTGAAGAGCTTCTACATTTAAAATCGTCTCTCCCACAACTCATGGGTTCAATTGCCGAACTGAAAGTACCTCTAATTGTGAGTATCGGAGTTGGTGATAATTGGGAAGAAGCGCATTAAGACATTCGTTATTGAAATCAAACCAGGAGACAACACAATGAGTATCGATCCTACACATAATGATTCAGGTCGACGTGATTTCATGAAGACTTCACTGAAAGCCTCAACCGCAACGGTGACTGCCGGAGCTTTGGGGATTGGGTTTGTAGCTGCCTCGGAACCCGTTTTGGCCCAAGCGATTAAAACCAACTTTGCCGGCATTAAAGCCAGTGAGCAAGATATTCCAGTGGGAAGTTTTAATATGCCTGCTTATATCTCCCGGCCTGACAAAGCGAGCGGTCCGTTGCCCATCGTGATCGTCGTAAGTGAGATTTTTGGAGTGCATGAGTACATCGCTGACACCACTCGTCGCTTTGCAAAGCTAGGTTATCTGGCGATAGCCCCTGAATTCTTTACTCGCGCAGGAGACCCGAATACTTTTGGAACGATTGCTGAGATTCAGAGCAATATCGTGGCAAAGACCCCCGACACTCAAGTATTAGGCGATCTAAAGGCGGCGATTGCCTGGGCTGGTAAAAATGGTGGTGATCTTAAAAAAGTCGGTGTCACCGGATTTTGTTGGGGTGGACGCATTACCTGGCTAGCTGCAACCCTGCCAGAGGTGAGGGCAGGCGTGGCCTGGTATGGGCGTCTCGTGGGTGACAAAACCGCGAATAACCCCAGGCAACCCGTTGAGATTGCAGCCGATCTCAAAGCCCCGGTATTGGGTCTCTATGGCTCAGCTGATACCGGTATTCCACTCGATACCGTGGAGCAGATGAAAGCGGCGCTCGCTAAAGCGAGCTCTAATCCTGCTGCGAAAGCCTCTAAATTTGAGATCTATCCCGATGCACCACATGCTTTTCATGCGGACTATCGCAATACCTACCGCGAGGGTCCTGCAAAAGACGGATGGGCAAAATGCTTAGCTTGGTTTAAGCAGTACGGCGTTTCTTAGAAATAGAATTACTCGAGCGGATTGCCTGTGGGTTTGAGCACACTTCAAATGATTGTTTTGGTCACCGCAGGCGCTGGGCTTGCGAGTGTGCTCGCTGCCGCAAGCCTTTCCTTAACACTACTGGCCAAGATCGTGAACAACATGGTCAGCCTCTCGGTCGGTATTTTGTTAGCGACTGCGTTTTTGCACTCCCTCCCTGAAGCATTTGAGATACCGGGTGCACAAACCCACTACCTCTTTGCAACTCTCTTGGGTGGATTGCTGGGATTCTTTCTTTTGGAGAAAATTGCATTACTGCGTCACAGCCATCATCACGAGGGCGATGGTCATGACCATCATCATGGACACGATAAAGAAGAGGCGGGTAGTAGTGGCTGGATGATTTTGGTGGGCGACAGCATTCACAACTTTGTGGATGGCGTTTTGATTGCTGCCGCCTTTATGGTGGATGTGCAAATTGGTATCTTTACTGCCTTAGCCATCATTGCGCATGAGATTCCCCAAGAGATTGGGGATTTCATCGTGCTTCTCAATGCGGGCTTCTCTCGGACGCGCGCACTGCTTTACAACGGGATTAGCGGTTTGATGGCAGTGATTGGCGGCGTACTCGCGTATTACTTTTTAGAGCGCGCCACCCAAGTCATGCCCTATTTACTAGTGATTGCATCGAGCAGCTTTATTTACATTGCGGTGAGTGATTTAATTCCACAGATGCATCGTCGACCCCATTGGCAGGAGTCACTCCGCCAAATTGTATTAATTGCAATCGGTGTCGGGATTGTTGTTTTATTAACCGACCACAACCACTAATTCAAAAACAGTACGAATTTGATTTATCGCTCGATTGGACGGCTTGGATCCGAGCACCACTCGCTCCAACTGCCCACATGTAAGCGTGAGCCACTGAGGCCCGCTGCCTCCATCGCTAACAAATTATGGCAAGCACTAACCCCAGACCCACAGGAATGAATAATCGCCCCTGGTTTTTGCTGACCAATGAGGAGGACAAATTCTTTATAAAGTTGCTCTGGTGATTTAAATTTACCCGAGACCAAATTCTCTTTAAAGCAGCGATTGGTTGCTCCCGGAATATGACCACCAACCGGGTCTAAAGTCTCATTCTCACCGCGAAAGCGATCTGGCGTGCGTGCATCGATGACCATTTTGCGAGCATCGGCTTTGACGTTTTGCTCCATCTCATCAATCGTGACCACACCCTGGTAGGGGTAGACCGTTGGCATCGATCCTAAAGGGGTTGGCTCGCGGCCCGTATGGCCAATACTGCCGTTCCAGGCATCTAAGCCACCATCGAGCACCTGAACCGAAGCGTGACCAATCGAGCGTAGCATCCACCATAACCGGCTTGCAAAGGTGCCACCATGACTGTCGTAGGCGACCACATGGGTGTGATTGGCAATTCCTAAACGTTGGCGGGTTTTTGCCCAAGCCTCAGGACTCGGGAGTGGGTGCCGACCATTCTTACCCGTTTTGGGACCTGATAAATCTTTATCGACATTCACATAAATGGCGCCAGTGATATGTGCATTTTTGTACATTTCATAGCCCGCATTGGCGTTGGTGAGATCAAAGCGGCAGTCACAGATTAATACATCACTACCTTCATTGATGAGCTTCTCCAGTTGATTTGGGGTAATGATGGGATTCATATGGCCTCCTAGATGAAGATCAATTAGTAGTTCATTTCACGACGATACCATTCGTGGAAGTGTTGCATGCCATCTTCCATCGGGCTTTGATAGGGCCCCACTTCGTTCTGACCGCGAGCAAGTAGCGCCGCGCGACCTGCATCCATGCGCTCAGCAATTTCATCATCCTCAATGCAGGTTTCCATATACGCTGCACGTTCTGCCTCAATAAACTCGCGCTCAAAAAGAGTAATTTCCTCGGGGTAATAGAACTCCACGATATTACGGGTCTTATTTGGAGCAATCGGGTGCAGCGTTGAAATACAGAGTACGCCCGGGTACCACTCGACCATGACATTAGGATAGTAGGTAAGCC
>CANHDS010000114.1 GCA_947459465.1 Burkholderiaceae bacterium
ATCGGCAAGTCCTGCATAAACTCCAGCCTGGGTCACGGGTGGTGTGAGGTAGCTAATAAGCGTGGCACCTGCGCGACGCTTGGCTAGTGCGCCTTCGGAAGGGTTGTTTGATGCATAGAGGTAAAAGTTCGGTAGATCGCTAATCAGGCGATCGGGCCAGCAGGAACCGCTCATGCCCGCTTGCTTGCCAGGCATAAATTCAAGGGCACCGTGGGTGCCGAAGTGCAAGACGGCATTGGCAGCAAAGTCTTCGCGCAGATAGCGATAGAAAGCCGAGAACGCATGCGTCGGCGCAAAGCCTTTTTCAAAGAGGAGTCGCATCGGATCACCCTCAAACCCAAAGCCCGGCTGCACGGTCACTAAGACATTGCCGTACTGTTTACCCAAAATAAAAATACCGGAGCCATTACTCCATTGCTTGCCCGGAGCTGGTCCCCACTGCGCTTCAATTTCACTGAGCCAACGCTCACGTTTAACATGATCATCGGCACTAATGATGGTGTGTACATTAGCTTCGGCACCATATTGCTGAGCATTGCCTTCAATAATTTCTTTGCGTAGTGCTTCAGGTGTCTCGGGTACGGTGAGCGTGTAACCGTCGGCTTTGAGTCCCAACATGGTTTGATGTAAAGACTCAAAAACGTTGAGATAAGCCGCGGTACCGGTATGCCCTGCATTGGGTGGGAAATTAAATATGACAAGACCTACTTTGCGATTGGCTTTGTCCGAGTTGCGCAGATCCACCAACTTGGCAGTACGGGAGGCGAGCATCGCAGTGCGCTCGACACAGGTGAACATGTCTTGCGGGTTGTGGTCTTCGGTAAAGGTGCAGCGCTGATGGCAACCGGTGCACGTCGTGCCTGCTGCACCCGGTCGACCGCCATACACCATCGGCTGGGTTGCACCATCCAGCTCTGGAATCGCCACCATGATGGTGCTCTCGACTGGCATCAAACCACGATCGGATCCGCCCCATTGGGTGAGCGTCTGAAACTCCACAGGGTGTGCAGCAATATAAGGTACATCAAGCTTAGCAAGCACTTCTTCAGCCGCTTTGGCATCGTTGTACGCTGGGCCACCGACTAAGGAAAAGCCGGTGAGTGAGATCACCGCATCAACCGTCACTTGATTATTTTTTATGAAGTAGGTGTCAATCGCGGGGCGGGCATCGAGGCCTGCAGCAAACGCAGGCACGACTTGCAAACCGTGAGCTTCGAGCGCAGCAATCACGGGATCGTAATGACCACTATTACCCGAGACCAAGTAAGAGCGAAGTAGCAATAAACCAACCCGACCGCGGCGCTTGCCATCGGGAATTACCTTTGGTAGATCGGAGAGTTTTTCACTCAGGCGATTTTTCATACGGGGGTGATAGACCCCGAGATCGGGATACTCGACGGGATCGGTGGGCTTGGCTAAGCCACGCAAGACTTCACGTGGACCTGCCGCATAGCGATTAATCAGGTAGCTAAAGAGATTAAATAAGTTTTCTTCAGAACCACCCAACCAATACTGCAGGGTTAAGAAATACACCCGTACATCTTGAGCCGTTCCCGGAATCCATTTCAGGATTTGGGGGATGAGTCGCAACACCTTCATTTGCTTGGCGCCCGAACTGGTTTGTTTTTCACCCTCGGTCTTGGGCTTGGGGCGCAGTTTCTTGAGGATCGCCATGGGTCCGCTGGCAGGCTTACTCATATCGAGCTTGCCAATTTTGGTGAGCTTCACCACATCGCCAGCCGACATCGCACAGACCATCGCATCGCAATCGTCGCGCTTGGCTTTTAAGGCTTCAAAGACCGGGAGGTAGTGGTCTTCCATGAACAACATGGTGGCGAGCACGATATCGCCATGGGTAATGTCATGCACTGCTTTTTCAGTGAGCTCTGGGTTGCCAGTAAATTCACTGGCAGCATGGATCTGCAACGACAGTCCGGGGATCACGCGTTGGAGCTGAAATTGGGCGCGCCTTGCCGCACTATTTAAATGCGTGTCCATGGTCACCAATACCAAACGAATGGGAACGGCTTCCTTCTTGGACTTGGATTGAACGGCCATAGCTGCCTAACTCGGGTGGGACTCCCCTTTTTATATTGAATTGTGCTAAATGTGTCAACTTTTATTGACACTTATACCTGTATTAGTCACTAAAACAAGGGTTAACCCTTAAAAGTAATCATTCATGGAGATTAATAGCCGAAAGATCTATAAAGAACATAAATAATCGACGCAAAAAATAGGCCTGATTTTCAGTACAGCTTGGCTAGCCTAGATGGAAGCGCCACACGAAGAAAATCGGAGAACACATGGCTTTATGGCGATACGCCAGCCTTCTCAAGGCAAAATTACTCTCAAAGCCTGAGGAGCACGAGAACATCAACCCAAGTAGGGATGAATGGAAAGAGTGCGCCCAAGAATCTGCCAACGATCAGCACAGCCAGCGTATTAGTCAATTGTCGACTAGCTTGGGAAGTCGACCACTGCGGTTAAATGCTAGACCTGAGGAACACTTAGATTGGCTCATGCAAACCATTGAGACCAATGTAATTCCCCGCCTACTCGTAACTCATTCAACTGCGATCGAAGCGAGTCGAGCTCCGATGATGAACGTTCGACTCAATGACGAGACGCGAGTCAAACAGCTTGCTCAACTAGTATTGCGTGAGGATGCAACGCAGGCGGCTGAGTTTGTACAAGATCTCTACGAACAAGGTGTACCACTCGATGAAATTTATCTGCGACTCTTAGCGCCTGTCGCGAGGCGACTAGGAGAGATGTGGGAGGAGGATCGCGCCACCTTTACTGAGGTCACTACCGCGATGTGGCGCATTAAGCAATTAATTTATGACTTCAGTCCACTGTTTCAAGAATTTGCTAGAACCGATGAGAAGGCACCCCATGCGATGTTAGTACCTTTACCAGGATCGCAGCATACGCTGGGGTTATTTATGGTCTCAGAGTTCTTCAGACGAGGCGGCTGGAAGGTGTGGGGTGAGTTGGCTGCCAATGAGGGCGAAATCATTGCAGCAATCAAAACTCAATTCTTTGACTTGGTTGGCTTATCGGTAAGTACCGAAGATCAAATACCTGCTCTCAAACGATTCATTCAACTGCTAAAAGAAGAATCTCTCAATCCAAAGATTGGTGTAATGGTTGGCGGTCCAATATTCATCGCCCGCCCCGAACTAAGAGAAGGTATCGCAGCCGATATCGTAGGACTTGATGCGGAAGAAGCTCTGGCGGAAGCGGAGTTTTTCTTAGAGAAAAATCTTCAGCATTAATAAAAGTTCTAAAAGTAATCCCCTAGGCGCCATATGGGGTAGTGAATTTGTATTTATACGAATACAAAAGGTTTAATCTCGCATTTGCGATGAAAAAACTGCATAAAAATAATCAGGCAAAAATACGTGAGTTCGATATTGCGCGTTTACTGAAAAGTAAGCGGGCTATAACGGAGTATTTAAACCAAGTAATTGCTGAGGGCGATGATGCAGAGTTGGCGGCTGCATTAGGTCACATCGCTCGTGCAAAGGGTATGACGGTAATTTCAGAGTCTAGCGGTATTACGCGTGAAGCGCTTTATAAAGCCCTGCGCCCTCGTTCTAAGCCACGATTTGATACGGTATATCGAGTTGTGCAAGCGCTTGGTTTACGTATTGCGGTTCATGCTTAAT
>CANHDS010000115.1 GCA_947459465.1 Burkholderiaceae bacterium
ATACTACCTTGGTAAGTTTTTGGAGTGATCATTGTCATTACTCCAAATTTTTCACTTGCTCGCGCATTTGCTCAATCAGTAATTTGAGTTCCAATGCCGTATTCGTGCAATCCTCATGAACCGCTTTGGATCCAAGGGTATTGGCCTCACGATTAAGCTCTTGAATTAAGAAATCCAAGCGCTTACCTACCGCCCCACCTTCAGCCAGCGCCGTTCTTGCGACTTGAATATGGGTTTGGAGGCGGGCTAACTCTTCGGCTACGTCAATTCGCACGGCATATAAAACAACTTCTTGCCGAATGCGCTCCATTAGCTCGGCATTCAAAGGGATATTAGCTTGCGTTGCATATGCACCCAAGGCCTCCTCGATCCGAGTCACTAATTTATTTTGGTAAAGGGTCACAATCTCAGGAATACGGGGCTCAAGTTTGGTAACCATGTGCTGCATCGCATCTAGCGCATTGGTTAAAACCTTTGCCAATGCTTGGCCCTCGACTTGTCGCGATTGGAGTAACTGCTGTAAGGCCTCCTCGCCAGCTTTGAGGGTTGCACGTTGCCACTGATCTTCTGGCGTCTCTGAATCAGCTACTACGCCTGGGTAGCGCAGGATATCGGCAACGCGTAACGCCTCGGCCGATGGAAATTGCCCCTGAATCATGGTCTGCGCCTCTTTTAAGGCCATCAACTTAGACGGGTCTATGGCGATTGCGCTTTGGGAATTTGAGTTCTGACCTGCGCTTTGACGCCAAGCCGCTCTAAACTCAACCTTGCCACGTTTGAGGTGTTTATTCAGAAGCTCGCGCAATACCCCTTCGGCGCTGCGGCATTCATCGGGCATCCGAAAACTCAGATCCAAAAAGCGGCTGTTTACCGCCCGAATCTCCACCTGAAGATTGGCAAAGCTCCCCTGGCCAATCGCAATAGGATGGGAGGCACTGCCATAGCCAGTCATGCTCGATATCATGTAGGCATTGTAAATTGCAAAAAGGGAGTCCCCCATGAATCGTCCCAGCCAACGCCAAGCTCGTGATCTGCGACCCATTACCATTACCCGCTCCTACACAAAACATGCAGAGGGCTCGGTCTTAATTGCGTTTGGGGATACCAAGGTTCTTTGTACTGCAAGCATTCTTGAGAAGGTACCGCCCCATCAAAAGGGCTCTGGCGAGGGTTGGGTCACTGCTGAGTACGGCATGCTGCCCCGCTCCACCCACACCCGTTCGGATCGTGAGGCCGCACGTGGCAAACAAAGTGGGCGCACCCAAGAAATACAACGACTCATTGGTCGAGCGATGCGCAGCGTCTTTGATCTCAAACTACTCGGTGAGCGCACCATTCATCTCGATTGCGACGTGTTGCAAGCCGATGGCGGGACACGCACCGCGGCAATCACGGGCGCCTATGTTGCGGCTCGCGATGCGGTCAATTATTTGCTCAATCAGAAGTTGATCGCCTCCGACCCGATCATTGATAGTGTCGCGGCGATCTCAGTAGGTATTTATCAGGGTGTTCCGGTCCTTGATCTTGATTACGCAGAGGACTCAGACTGCGATACCGATATGAACGTGGTGATGACCGGTCGTGGCGGCATGATTGAGGTTCAGGGAACCGCCGAAGGCGCCCCATTCTCGCGTACCGAACTCGAGGCATTATTAAATCTTGCCCAAGCAGGAATTGAGGAACTAACGCGCATCCAGAAAAATGCCTTAGCCGCATGAGTCAACGTTTAGTATTGGCTTCCAATAGTGCGGGGAAGCTCCGGGAATTTACCCAATTGTTTAAACCCATTGCAATTGAGCTGATTCCTCAGGGGCAGCTTGGGATTAGTGCGGCAGACGAACCATTTAACCAATTCATTGACAATGCATTAGCAAAGGCGCGGCATGCCAGCAAGCTTAGTGGCTTACCTGCGATTGCTGATGATTCAGGGATTTGTGTCGATGCCTTAGGCGGTGCACCCGGTGTGCGCTCAGCCCGCTTTGCCGGCGAGCACTGCTCAGATGCCGATAACAATCAAAAGCTGCTGTCCTTACTCGTGGGTCAGGCTAACCGTGAAGCGCACTATGTATGCGCTCTGGTAGTGGTTCGAGACGCTGATGATCCCAATCCCATCATCGTCCAAACTCGCTGGGATGGTCAGATCATCGACGAACCGCGTGGCCAACAGGGCTTTGGTTACGACCCTTACTTTTATTTACCGCAATTACAAAGGACTGCTGCACAGCTGAGTCCAGACCATAAGAATGCCATTAGCCATCGCGGGCAAGCACTAGCTCAGTTAATGAAGCAACTTGAGCAAGACCCATTTTTTCATCAGCCCCATGCTTAACTCTGGTATCGCATTTACTGCACTTCCTCCTCTATCGCTCTATGTCCACTTCCCGTGGTGTGAACGCAAGTGCCCCTACTGCGACTTTAATTCGCATCAGGTCAAAGATGGCGGATTTAATGAGGGTCGCTATATCGAAGCACTCATTGCTGATCTACAAACCGAGCTTCCTAATGTGTGGGGCCGTCGAGTCCACACGATTTTTATTGGAGGCGGCACACCCAGCCTGCTATCTCCTAGAGGGCTTGATGATCTCCTGTCACACATCAGAGCTCTCATCCCCATAGAACCAGATGCTGAGATCACACTTGAGGCTAATCCAGGATCGGTGGAGTCAAGCAAATTTGCAGAATTTGCCAGCATCGGCATAAACCGTGTGTCATTAGGGATACAGAGCTTTAACCCAGCTCATCTCAAGGCATTGGGGCGGATTCATGATCAGCAAGACGCACGCCGAGCGATTGAAATCGCTCAAAGCCATTTTGAAAGAATCAATATCGATCTGATGTATGCCCTTCCTAAGCAAACTCTTCTGGAGGCACAGGCTGATCTCAAAGAGGCTGTGTCATTCGATGTATCGCATCTATCGCTCTACCACCTAACACTCGAGCCAAATACCTATTTTGCAAGTCACCCACCCCCACTTCCACACGAAGATGAAAGCGACGCTATGTTCGACTCCGCTTTAGAGGTGCTGGCAGCAAATGGTTATGGTCGATATGAAGTATCGGCATACAGCAAGCCAAAGCAACAGTGCAAACATAATCTCAACTATTGGGAGTTTGGTGACTACATTGGCATTGGTGCGGGTGCGCATGGCAAGATCTCGTATCCAGATCGAATTACTCGTCAGATTCGTGAACGGCATCCTGAGACCTATATGAGCAAGATGGTCGAACAAGGTCACGCCGTCATTGAAAACCGTGTGCTCACACAAGACGATTTACCCTTTGAGTTCATGTTGGGAGCACTAAGACTGACTGATGGGGTGCCAACAGCAATGTTCTCAGAGCGAACGGGGCTCGGACTCAACACGATTAGCAAACCAATTACAGAGGCTCTTCGTAAGGGCTTGTTGGATGAAGATCCAACTCGGCTCAAAGCCAGCCCATTGGGCATGCGCTATCTTAATGACTTGCAGGAACTGTTCTTGAAATAAGTGGTGGCGGAAGCGGTGAGATTCGAACTCACGGAGGACTTTCATCCTCGCCAGTTTTCAAGACTGGTGCATTCAACCACTCTGCCACGCTTCCTCTGAAGCAGCAATTATAGGGGAGTTAAAGGTCAGATGAAGAATTGAGCCCTAAGGATTAAGCAAACC
>CANHDS010000116.1 GCA_947459465.1 Burkholderiaceae bacterium
AGTGAAGGTGATATTCGGTTTAGCTATGTAACCTTAAACCGAATTCATCAATAACTACTTACCGCCAATCGTCATCGAACCAAGCAAAATAGAGCCTGTTTCTTTCGTGCCACGAATCATCGTGTCATCTCCTACTGCCGCAATATCCATCAACATCTCTTTGAGGTTGCCAGCAATCGTAATTTCCTCAACCGGGTGCTGAATCTCACCGTTTTCTACCCAGTAACCAAAGGCACCACGTGAGTAATCGCCAGTTACGTAATTGACACCCTGCCCCATGAGCTCAGTCACCAGTAGACCGGTGCCCATTTCTTTGAGTAAACCAGGTAAACCTCCGGATGGGGTATGCTGACTGTGTAATTTCAAATGGTGGGCTCCGCCTGCGTTGCCAGTGGTTTGCATGCCTAACTTACGAGCCGAATAGCTGGATAAGAAATACCCCTGCAACTCTCCCTTAGCAACGACTGAGCGCGCTTGGGTACGAACCCCTTCCTCATCAAAGGGGGAGCTACCGGTCTGTCGCTTTAGATGGGGCAATTCAAATAAATCCAGATGCCTTGGCATCACGGGTTTACCAAGACTATCCAATAAGAAACTCGAGCGTCGGTAAAGTGCAGCACCTGAAGTTGCTTGAACTAAGGATCCGATTAGACCAACAGCTATTGGGGCTTCAAAAATCACAGGGCAACGACGCGTACTTAATGACTTAGCATTCAAACGAGATAGGGCACGTTGAGCTGCATATTGACCGATTAATTTTGGTTTAGCCAGTTCTGCAGCGACCCGCGAGGTGCTGTACCAGTCATCGCGTTGCATGGAACTCGTCTTACCCGCTGCATTCGCAATCGGAGCGCATGAGATATAGTGCCTTGAATATGGATAGCCGCCGATAAAGCCGTTACTCGTACCCAACATAAAGTGGGCTTGATGCGCAGATACCGAAGCCCCATCACTATTGACAATGGCCCGGTCGACTGCAAAAGCGGCTTTCTCTGCCTGCCTTGCAATGGCGATTGCTTGGTTACTATCAATTTCCCATGGATGAAATAGATCCAAATCCTGTGGGTGACGCTCAAGTAGATCCGGGTCAGCCAATCCGGCACAGTCGTCCTCAGCGGTATGTTTAGCAATATGAAAGGCAGCTTGTACAGTCGTTCGCAAGGACTCGGGTGAGAAGTCGCTGGTACTCGCATTACCACGCCGTTGACCTAAATAGAGACTAACACCTACCTGTTTATCAACGCTTTGCTCAATGGTCTCTACCGCCCCTTTTCGGACCGTGACCGATAATCCATGCCCCTCTGATATTTCAGCGGCAGCGTCTGTAGCGCCAACTCGCTTGGCTTCTGCCAAAATAAAGTCAATAATGATTCTGAACTGATCGTTTGAATATGCGAACATTCTCTAATGATAGCTAGAATAGAGCCATGAAGCAGCCGAGTCCCTTTGAGCGTCGTTTTCCTAATGAGGCAAAAATTGGATTGGTCTCGATTTCAGATCGAGCCAGTCAAGGTATCTATGTCGATGAAGGCATCCCCAGCCTACGAAACTGGCTGTCCCGGGTTATCACCACACCCCTTGTTTTTCATGAGCGCCTCATCCCTGATGAAATAGAACACATTACCTCAAGCTTGATTGAGCTTGTTGATGAAATGGGCTGTGATCTTGTCTTGACTACGGGTGGTACTGGCCCAGCGCGTCGCGATGTCACTCCAGAAGCGACCTTAGAAGTGGGAACACGCGAGATGCCAGGCTTTGGTGAGCAAATGCGCCAGATTAGCTTACGTTTTGTACCAACGGCTATTTTATCGAGGCAAGTGGCGGTCTTGCGAGAAATTGATGGTCACAGCGCTCTCATCCTTAATCTTCCAGGACAGCCAAAATCGATTCAAGAAACCTTGGAGGGTTTAAAGGATTCAGAAGGCAAGGTCTTAGTTCATGGCATTTTCGCTGCAGTGCCTTATTGCATTGAGCTCATGGGCGGGCCGTACATCGAGACCGATGAGGCTATTGTCAAAGCATTTCGCCCGAAGAAAAAGAAGTAATCAATCAATAGTCGGCGAGGGCATCTTGAAAAAATGCTCTCGGTAATACTTGAGTTCCTCAATGGATTCCATGATGTCAGCAAGGGCTGTGTGCGCTTGTTGCTTTTCAAAACCTTTTACTAAATTCGGCTGCCAACGTTTTGATAGTTCTTTAATCGTTGAAACATCAACATTCCGGTAATGAAAATAAGCTTCAAGCTGAGGCATGTAGCGGGCCATAAAGCGTCGATCTTGGCAAATGGAGTTACCGCACATTGGCGCGGTGTTTGCTTTCACATATTGTTTTAGGAAGGCAATACACTGCTGCTCGACTTCGGGTTCACTCAACGAGGAAGTCTTCACTTTATCGACAAGCCCAGACTTGCTGTGGGTTCCTTTATTCCAAGCATCCATACCATCGAGTACCTCATCGGTTTGATGAACAACCCATACGGGCGCTATGGCTATTACATTCAGATGCGCGTCAGTGATGATCATGGCGATTTCCAAGATTCGGTCACTGTCGGGCTTTAGGCCAGACATTTCCATATCAATCCAAACCAGAGGATCATTCCCGTTGGCAGCGTGCTTCATTTGTTCGCTCATCTCTATAATACTTTCATGACCTTTACATTGATCTTCATTGTCGCCCTACTGCTAAGCGTTGGCATGCGCCACTGGTTGGCTATGCGACAAATACGCCACGTCGCCCTCCATCGCGCTAGTGTACCGAATGAATTTGCTTCCCGAGTTTCTTTAGCAGATCACCAAAAGGCTGCCGATTACACCATTGCCAAACTGCGTTTAGGTCTTCTCGAAAACGTCTTTGGTGCATTTGTTCTGATTGGCTTCACATTACTGGGCGGCTTGGAATGGCTTAACCAAAGCTTATTGAGCTTACTGGGACCAGGCATAACCCAGCAAATCCTTCTGTTAGTTTCGCTAGCATTCATCTCCGGAATCTTAGATTTGCCCTTTACCTGGAAAAAGCAGTTTGGTATTGAGGCGGCCTTTGGCTTTAATCGAATGACTCCACGCCTCTTTTGGCTTGATACCTTAAAAGGAATTGCCTTAGCAGCCGCGCTCGGTCTACCGCTGCTTTGGCTAGTTCTGGAGCTCATGGCCACCAGTGGCACGTATTGGTGGGTGTGGACTTGGGTCGTGTGGACTCTGTTTAATGCCTTATTGCTGTGGCTTTTTCCCACCGTGATTGCGCCCTTATTCAATAAATTTAAGGCACTCGAGGATGGTTCGTTGAAAACGCAGATTGAGCAATTGTTAAAACGCTGTGATTTTGCTAGCCAAGGTCTTTTTGTCATGGACGGTAGTAAACGGAGTGCCCACGGCAATGCATACTTCACAGGTATTGGTAAAGCCAAACGCATCGTCTTTTTTGACACCCTAATCGAAAAGTTAGAACCTCTAGAGGTGGAAGCTGTCTTGGCCCACGAACTAGGTCATTTCAAACGCCAACACATTCGTAAACGTCTACTGGTCTCTTTTGCACTTAGTTTTGTAATGCTGGCTATTTTGGGGTGGATCAGTGCACAGCCATGGTTTTATTTAGGCTTGGGCGTTACCCCCGATCTCAATGGTTATAACGGTGGCCTTGCACTTGCC
>CANHDS010000117.1 GCA_947459465.1 Burkholderiaceae bacterium
TACTCGTATTCATTGTCATTTTCCTTTGCAATTTTCGGCAAAAAATTGTTTAGGCTGCTCTGTCCCTTACTTATGGTCCGGGTTCGAACGGCACTGCCGCAAAGAAAAAAGACAGCCACTTCTTGGATGGTTTCTTTGCGGCAAGCCTTCCATTGTAAAGCAATAGCCTAGAATGAGCGAATTCAGGCCGTATTTTGGACCTAATCTAGGCAACGAAACCACAAAAACAACGCTCATTTATCCGCAGTAATCCAAATGGCATCCGCCCAAGAACTTGATCAATTTCTCGCTGGCGTTGAGAAAAAAGCCTTCAAACAGGCCGTCTATGCGGTTCGGGATGAGGCGGCTGCGCTCGATGTGGTGCAAGATGCCATGATTAGCCTTGCCCAAAAATATGGTGATCGGCCCGCCGCAGAGCTTCCTTTGATTTTCACCCGAATTCTGCAAAATCGGATTCATGACTGGTTTCGGCGTCAAAAAGTCCGTTCTGCCTATGAGATCCCTTTCTCCTCTCTGGGGGCTGGAACCGATGGAGAGGAGGATTTTGACCCCCTCGAACTGATTGAGATCCGGGAAGAAGGCCAAATTCCCCCCGATGCCTTTACGGGCTTAGCGAATCGTGAGCTTTTGGCTATCCTCGAACAGGAAATATCAAAATTGCCAAATCGTCAACGAGAAGCCTTCCTCATGCGTTACTGGGATGAGCTAAGTACATCTGAGACGGCCCTCGCCATGGGATGCAGCGAGGGAAGCGTGAAAACCCATTGCTCCCGAGCCGCCCACACTTTGGCAGCTGCATTAAAGGCCAAGGGGATTGTATTGTGATGAAAGATACGAATCAGAAACAATTTGTGAGTTCGGTCGAGGAGCGTTTTGCGAAACGCGTAACTACCTTGCTGGATACGAATAGTCATCACCTTAGTGGTGACATCCTAGATCGCCTCCGGGAAGCTCGCTTGCTTGCTGTCAATCGTGCGAAACCTGAACCCGTCTTGATGGCGCAATTACAGACCGCTCATTCTGGCCATCAAAACGCCTCATGGGATAAACCAATTTGGTCGTTCACTAGCTGGCTAATTCCTATTGCCGTCGTGGTGTTTGGCTTGATTGCCATTACCGAATGGCAAGAAGATCAACGCATTAAAGATATTGCAAATGTCGATATTGCTCTCTTGACAGATGACGTTCCACCCGATGCATTCGTCGATAACGGCTTTATGGCTTATCTAAAGCTGAAAACCAGTTCTAAGCCTCAAGAGGCGGTTCGGACAGAGGACGAGAAAATCTAGTGAGAGCTAACCGCATCACACTTTGTGCTGCATCCCTTCTGATGGGCTTGATGTGGATCAATCCGGTTCATTCTCAGAACTCCGGATCGGTTAAAAGTTCACAAGCAGGAACAGAACTCAAAAAACCAAATAATCTCGACTGGCAGCAACTAACCCCTCTTCAACAAGCAGTACTTGTATCGTTGGAGTCGGACTGGAGTAGTTTTACAACGGCTAGCAAGACCAAATGGCTAAAAGTAGCGAATCGCTACCCAACCATGTCGAGCGCTGAGCAGGAGCGTTTGCAGTCTCGGATGGCGGCGTGGGCCAAACTACCACAAAAAGATCGCCGTTTAGCACGCGATAACTACCTTTCCAGTTTGCAATTCCCTCCCGAGCAAAAAGCAGCTGCTTGGCAGGCGTACCAACAGCTTTCGGAGGAAGAAAAACAGAAGCTGGCCCAACAAGAACAAAGTCGCAAGAAGACCGGTGCAGTAACTTCACCGGCTATGCAAACCCGGCCGCCCCTGAACACATCAAACTCATCATCATCGGGCGCCACAATCAAATAAACTGTGAGGATGAACCCCACAGAGCTTAATGCCTTGCCAGGCCCTCGATTTTGGCGACGCGTTTTTTGTAACCTTTACGAACAACTTCTTTTAGTGGGCGTTTTAGCCTTAACCTTTATGGTTCCCAATTTATTGATTGGGGTTTTGTTCGGCATCGCGATACCGAGTTGGCTGAGTTTCTTCTACTTGTATGGCGTCCTAGGGATTTACTTTGTTTGGTATTGGCGTCGCAATGGGCAGACTCTGGCCATGCAAACCTGGCGCATACAAATTGTGACCGAAGATGGTATGCCGCTTGCGAAAAATCAAGCGCTATGGCGCTATGTCTATGGCTCCCTCTGGATCGTACCTTGCCTGATCATTCATGCTGTTTATCCACTACGGGGCTGGCAAATTATTGGCTTACTGTTTACGGTTGCCCTGTTTCTTTGGCCGCTTAGTATCTATTTAGATCGCAAACATCGCCAGGGCATACCGGACCGTATGGCACAAACTAAGTTAGTTCAGTTGCCACCCAAATCGAAGACTTCAGCTGCTCCTGCGCCAAAAGTCGACTAAGCCTCTCGCAAACACTCCATGGTGCTCGCTGTCTGAATCTTTTGTTGCAAACGAAGGCCGGCCAGTAGACTCACACACACGCCCAGAACAATGCCAAGGCCAATTGCTGTACCAAAGGAATAGAACTCAATTTCTAACAAGTAACGACCTAAGGCCCACGTAGTTGCACTCGCTGCTAAGCCGCCTAACAGGCCAGACAAAAATCCAATCGTAGTGAGCTCGATCACAACAAGCTGCGCGAGGGTTCGCTTCGAGGCCCCTACTGCCTTGAGTAGAGCAGCATCCCGAAAACGATCATCTTGCGTCGATCCAATCGCAGCAAAGAGCACCAAAATAGCAGCGCACAAAGTAAATACCAATAACAAACCCAATGCACTGGCCAGTCGATTTAAGACTTCCTGAATCTGACGAATCGAGTTCTCGATATCGACAATCGTTAAATTGGGATAGGTCTGAGCCAACTTAAGATCAAGGTTCACGCGATCTTTGGGCTGGTGATATGAGGTGATCCAAGATTTCGGGAAATCATCTAAGGCTTTAGGTGGAAAGATCACAAAGAAATTAACCTGCATGGAACCCCAATCCAGCTTACGCATCGAAGTAATCGGTGCAGTAATTTTTTGGCCAGCGACATCAAAAGTCATCTGATCACCCATCCGAAGATTGAGGGTTTTGGCAATACCACTCTCAATCGAGATTTGTGGCTGAACCGCATCACCAAACCATTTACCAGCAACCAATTGATTATCAATAGGCATTTGATTGGTGTACGAGAGATTAAATTCACGATCGACTAAGCGACGTGCATTATCGGTTTGGTAATTGTCGGGCATCACCTCGCGGTCATTGATATGGGTAAGACGACCACGAACCATCGGATAAAGCTGAGCCTCGGCAATGCCCCCAGTGCTCAACATCCGCTGCACCTCTATTTTCTGATCATTTTGAATATTAATTAGAAAGCGATTCGGGGCATTATCAGGCACGTTAGCTTGCCAACTTTGTAATAGGTCGTGACGCAACAAAAAGATGAGAAGGAGCGCCATAATGGCCAATGCCAAAGAACTCACCTGAATCATGGCAAAAGCGGCACGGCGTGATTGCGTACTAATTGCAAAGCGGGTAACAAAACCAATCCTTGCCAGGTAGCGTGATTGACTAAAGCGCTCCAAACCCCAAAGACCCAGCCAAGCAAGGCCTGCAAAGAGTAATGCGCCCATCCCAAAGGAACCGGTCGCCCAA
>CANHDS010000118.1 GCA_947459465.1 Burkholderiaceae bacterium
AGTTGCAACTGGAACCTGTTTGATGAGCGATTTAAAAAAAGAATACGATCCCCTGCAAAAACAAAAATCGGCGGACAAGACCGCGCGAATTCCGATCAAGATCGTGCCTCTAGCCGAGACCCTAAAAAAGCCAGACTGGATTCGGGTGAAAGCTGCATCGAGCAGTTCACGCTTTAATGAGATTAAGCAGATTCTGCGCGAGAACCAGTTAGTCACAGTGTGCGAAGAGGCGAGTTGCCCTAATATTGGTGAGTGTTTTGGTAAGGGTACAGCCACCTTTATGATCATGGGTGATAAATGCACCCGGCGGTGCCCCTTCTGCGATGTCGGTCATGGCAGACCCGATCCCCTAGATTTGCAAGAACCAATTAATCTTGCGAAGACGATTGCTGCACTCAAATTATCCTACGTGGTTATTACGAGTGTGGATCGCGATGACCTGCGAGACGGAGGCGCACAGCATTTTGTGGATTGCATTCGTCGCACGAAGGAGCTTTCACCATCGACTCGTGTTGAGGTTTTAGTCCCTGATTTTCGGGGTCGACTTGAGAAGGCCCTCGACATATTTGCAAGTGATCCGCAGGGTTTGCCTGATGTGATGAACCATAATCTTGAAACTGTGCCGCGCTTGTATAAACAAGCCAGACCAGGGTCGGACTATGCGCACTCACTTAAGTTATTGAAAGACTTCAAAGCACGCTTTCCTCAGATACCAACCAAGAGTGGTTTGATGGTTGGATTGGGTGAGACCGACGAGGAGATTCTGGAGGTGATGCAAGATATGCGCACACATGATATTGATATGCTCACCATTGGCCAGTACCTTGCTCCTTCGAATCATCACTTACCAGTATTGCGGTATGTGCATCCAAATTCGTTTAAAGAGTTTGAGCAAAAAGCGTATGCGATGGGTTTTAGCCACGCAGCGGTTGGTGCGATGGTGCGCTCAAGCTATCACGCGGATCAACAAGCCCATGAGGCTGGCGTTGTATAGGGCATTACAGGCATTTGGGCTAGTAGCCTCTTGTATTCTTGTTGCAGCGTGCAGCCCCCAGTTCGATTGGCGCACCATTAAAAATGATGCACAGGGCTATTCAGTGATGTTTCCGAGTAAGCCCCAACTGATCGAGCGCAGTATCACCTATCAAGCGACTTCCCTAAAACAAACCTTGGAGTTCGCAAAAGTCAATGAGGATGTGTTTGCCGTGATGACCACACAAATCCCGGCCACGATTGCAACTCAGGTCAAAACAGTTGAACAGATGTTACAAAACACCCTGTTACAGCAAGTGCCTACAACTCAATTTAATCTGGTCAAAGAGGGTACGATTCGGATTGGCCCAACAGGTCAGACCAAACAAATAACACAAGATTATTATTTAGACCTTGCAAAAAATAAAAAGGTAATGCGTGTACGGTGGCTAATCAGACCAGCAGCGAATGATTTTGTGAACCTTTATCAAATTAGCGTGATTCGAACAGGCCAGTTCAGTCAATTGGAACCTCCCTTGAGCCAAGAAAATATCAATATCTTTTTTGATGAGTTTCGGCCAAATTAAAAGCTAAATGAGTCGGACGCATCATTCCCATTGGTATGGCAGACCCAATGATCATCTACAGCTACCCCTTCAGGGTAGTTTTGCATTACGTATTTTCTTATGCTTTGCCCTGGCTTACTTCATATCGTATGCATTTCGTACGATCAATGTGGTGATCGCCCCAGATCTTGTTCGTGATCTACAAATTAGCAATGCAGACCTGGGACTTCTTTCTTCTGCCTATTTTGTTGGTTTTGGGATGACTCAAATTCCCTTGGGTTTAGCGCTTGATCGTTTTGGTCCGAGGATTACTGAGGCATGGGTGATGACCCTTGCTGTGATTGGTGCCATTATTTTTGCCTTGGCCGAGAACTTCAATACGCTCGTAATCGCACGTGTCTTGATTGGCATGGGGGTATCCGCATGCCTCATGGCTGCATTCTCGGGCTTTCGAGCATGGTATGCCCCTTCACAACAAGGACAACTCGCCTCGGCCATGTTGGTGTTTGGAACTAGTGGCGCCCTAGCTAGCACATGGCCAGTGCACCTGGTCACGCCATACATCGGTTGGCGTGGGGTCTTTCTAGTACTTGCAGGGTTGTCATTTCTGGCAATTCTGATTTTGTATTTTGGTTTACCGGTGCGAAAGCAACATCAGCAACATCAGCAACATCAGCAACATCAGCAACATCAACAAACCAATCACGAAGTGTCGAACGTAAAAGCCAATTTATCGTGGGACAGTTATCGGCCGATTCTGACCAATCCATTTTTCTGGCGTATCCTCCCACTCGGAACATTTTGCTATGGCGGGTTTATTGCGATTCAAACCTTATGGTTCGGTCCTTGGCTTATTGAAGTGATGGAGTATCACCCAAGCACTGCTGCACAAATCGTATTTGGTTTTAATACGGTACTCCTCTTTGCCTATCTTTTTAATGCATGGATCTTGCCAAAGTTAGCCAAGCGCGGGGTTGATACGATGCGTTATATGACCTGGATGGTTGGGGCTTCGATGATCATGCAAGCCTGCGCGTATTTTTGGCAAACACCCTTGGTATGGATCTGGTGGTATCTATTTGCGATTACGTGCGCCTCATTTGTTTTGGCACAAAGCATTATTGTTTTGTATTTCCCGAAGCACTATTCGGGGAGAGTCAGCACAACCTATAACCTAACCCTCTTTATTGGCGCCTTTATTGTTCAATGGGGCATTGGCCATCTACTGGATTTAGGAATTGCTTTGGGTTGGAAAAAGTCGAGCGCTTATGATTTAGCGCTAGTAGTTTTTCTAGTCGTGCAAATTGCTGGCTTCATTTGGTTCTTGATTGCACCCAAATACTTTCCAGCCACCTTCTTTCGAGATGATGAAGCCGAAGACGATGTTGTAAAGATCTAAACGATTACGACTTATTTTCGAGAGCCGCTACTTTTGCTTCAAGCGCTTCTAATTTCTCACGGGTCTTGGCTAAGACCTTGGACTGAATGTCAAACTCTTCGCGTGTAACCAAATCCATGCGCTGAAAACCTTGGGTCATCATGGCTCGGACATTTTTCTCAATGTCTTTGGCAGGTGAGTTACGTATCACCTCACCGATCTTGTTTTGCATATCGACCGCAATGGTCTGCATTTGTTCGAATAGTTGACTGGGTTTTTGCATCAGCAAATTGTAGGGCGAAGCCAAAGACCTTGCATGCCCAAAGGTGGTGCAAAAGATGACCCTAGATGATGCATTCATTTGGTGCAAAAGCCCAGAATCAGTCCAATATTCACCAAATCAAGACCCAATTAGACAAGATCTAAAGCTAAAAAATTAATTAAGTTATTGATTTAAAACAATATTCAAGAAGCTGGCACGCTTATTGCAGAAAACAATGTGTAGTGCATTTTTTCATTCAACCAGAAGGGAGTATTTATGAACACTTTTAAGAAAACCACGCTCGCTCTAGCAATCTCTGCATTGGCAGGCGGCGCCATGGCGCAATCTGCACCAGCACCCGCTCCAGAGCCAGAAAAGAGCCCAATTACTGCGAACGTAACAATCACCAACGACTACAAATATCGAGGCATTAGTCAAACTA
>CANHDS010000119.1 GCA_947459465.1 Burkholderiaceae bacterium
AGGATTTTGAGGAACTCGAATCTGAGTGGCCTGGCCCAAGAGTCCTGGAGAAACTCCTTGTCCCTCATTACCAAATACCCAAGCTACTGGCTTTTGTAGAAGCGCTTGGATTGAATACAGTGAGTGATCGGCATTCATGGTGGTTGCTAATAAAGGCGCGGCGATAGTGCTCGTCACGTCATCGATACTTTGTGCCTCATAAAAAGTTAGGTAGCGATGAGCGCCCATGGCCGCACGAAGCACCTTCGGCGACCAAATATGGGCGGTTCCAACCGTACACACAATTTGATTGAAATGACATGCCAAGGCGGTACGCAAAATCGTACCGACATTCCCAGCATCCTGAATCGCATCCAAAACAATGATGTCCCCCAGCAGATTCTTTGAGGTATTTTTTACTGGCTCCAATCGAACTAAACCCATCATTTGAGGTGCGTGCTCAAGCTCACTGATGGATGGCCATAAAGACTCATCAAGCAACTGGATCTCAACTTCTGGACATTGTTCACAATGAGCATCAATAATCGCTTCAATCTCCCCATTTGCAAGTGCCGATGGCGTAGTCAGAATGCTCTGTAAACGAGGGTCGCCTTGCCAGACTTGGAGTAAATGGATGCTTTCCATGACTGCAATTTGATGCTCCTGGCGAGCCTTCTGCCCCTTGCTACCCGCTTGCTGAAGCTGACGAATTCGCTTTAGCAGACTATTTTCTTTTGATGAGATCGAAGTCTTGAACTTATCCACGCATCAACCCCCGCACTGGCGCAAATGAACGCCGATGCTCCAGGCATGGGCCATGTTCTCGAAGAGCCATAAGATGAGCCTCGGTAGGATAGCCCATATGTTGATTAAATCCATACTGAGGAAATTGTTCATGCAGGATTTGCATCTGTTGATCGCGATGTACTTTTGCCAGGATAGATGCTGCTGAGATAGCTGGTTCCTTAGCATCTCCTTGAATAATTGCGCGCGCTGGGATTGGTAGGGATGGACAGCGATTGCCATCGATGAGAGCTTCGCTTGGCCACTCACCCATTCGATCAACTAGGGACTGTATCGCGCGCTGCATGGCCAACATGGTCGCTTGCAAAATATTGAGCTCATCAATCTCTTGGGGGGATGCTTCGCCAATGCCCCAAGCCTTTGCCTTTGAGGTAATTTCAGCATAGAGTGCTGCGCGCTTGGCAGGACTTAACTTTTTTGAGTCTTTTAATCCAATAATGGGTTGCCGGGGATCCAGTACGACCGCTCCAGCGACTACAGCTCCAACCAATGGACCACGACCCGCTTCATCAACACCGCAAATCCAAATACTCATGGTGTATCACGCTCTCTCACGCAGGGTTTGCTCAATCGCTTGGGCTACCAGAAGCCCAGTCGGCCGCTTGAGTATCCGATGCAACTCTTCAAACCGCTTTTGGAGTTTTTGAACTGCTGCGGGGTGATTCAGCCAATGCATTACTTCGCGAGCCAAAGCTTCAGGCTTGGCTGCATCTTGCAAAAGCTCGGGCACCACAAACTCGCCACAAAGAATATTAGGCAAGCCCACGTATGGCAAATACCCTTGCCGTTTCATAATCTGGGCCGTTAACCAGGGTACTTTATACGAAATCACCATGGGTTTTTTCCAAAGGGCTGCCTGTAAGGTTGCGGTCCCACTAGCAATCAAGACCACGTCGGCAGCAGCTAAGGCCAGGTTGGCATCTCCGCCCAATAGGATTAATTGAATATCGGGATTGCTGGCTACTAATTGTTGCTGTAAACGCTCGATTGCAGGTCGTAAATAGGGGGCAGCAACCGGAAGAACAAAATGAACGTTTTGCCCCTTCAATTGTTTAGCAAGAATGGCGATGGTCTCAAAAAATAATGGGCCGATTAGCTCAATCTCCGACAGACGACTGCCTGGTAATACAGCAATGGTTACACCATCAATTTCGAGTTTTTTCTTCGCTGCAGCCTGATCCACGATCTCGGGGATTTCGCTCGCTAACGGGTGACCAACGTAGCTTGCTGCGATGCCAGCCTTCTCATAAATCTCTGGCTCAAATGGAAATAAACACAAAACTCGATCAACCGCACGTGCAATCTTGTGAATACGACTTCCTCGCCATGCCCAAATTGATGGTGATACCAAGTGAATGGTCGGAATTCCTGCCTGCTTTAATCGAGTCTCCACCCCCAAATTAAAGTCGGGTGCATCGATACCCAAAAAGACATCAGGCTGCTTTACCTTTAAAAGATAGTGCAATAACTCCGAGCGGAGTCGTAGTATTGCAGGTAGCTGTGTTAGAGCCTCGACGTATCCGCGCACACTTAAGGTCTCCATCGGCCATCGGGATACAAAACCCTGAGCCTGCATCGCTGGCCCACCAATTCCAAATACTTGGAGATCGCGGGTGAATGGTATTTGCTTAAGGGCAGCGAGCGCGGGGGCCGCGATTAAATCCCCAGATGGCTCTCCTGCAACACAAGCCAGACTCGGCAAAATAAACTACCGGATAATGCCGCGACTGGAGGCGGCTAAGAATTGATAAAACTGAACCAAAGCCTCTTGGGTTTTGGCATCGGTTTGTTGCTTTGCCATAGCATTGATGGCGACTTTCGCCTCTTCAAAACTCAGTCCATCTTTATACAAAACCTTATAAGCATTTCGGAGCTCCATAATCGCCTCTGGCAAATAACCGCGTCGCTTTAAGCCCTCGACATTGATTCCATGAGGTCCAGCTTTATCGCCAGCAGCCATCACAAAGGGGGGAATATCTTGGACCAGCGCCGAGGCTCCACCCAACATAGCATGAGCGCCAATTCGAACAAACTGATGAACGCCGGACATTCCACCCAGAATCGCCCAATCTCCTACTTCGACATGGCCCGCAATTTGGGCATTACTGGAAAAAATGGTGTGATTGCCAATCTGGCAATCATGCGCAATATGGACATAGGCCATGATCCAATTGTCATTCCCGATCCGAGTGATTCCTTGATCTTGCGCAGTACCCGTATGAATCGTTGTGAACTCCCGAATCGTATTTCGGTCCCCAATGATGAGTTGGGTAGGTTCACCACGATATTTCATATCCTGAGGTTCACCACCAATCGCTGCAAAGTGACCAATCCGATTGCCTTGTCCCAGAGTTGTATGCCCCTCAATCACGCTATGTGATCCAACAGTACAGCCAGACCCAATGGTTACGTGGGGCCCAATCACAGCATAGGGACCAATAACGACGTCATCGGCTAATTGTGCGTTGGAATCAACAATAGCACTTGCATGAATCGTGGTCATCACGCACTCTTCTTTCGAACTGCACAGGTAATCGATGCCTCAGCTGCTAATTCATCTTGGACGGTCGCTTTGACCTGAAACTTATAGATGCCCGCTTTGCCACGTTCAAATGCAGCATGCATGATGAGCTGATCTCCGGGTAATACGATCCGTTTAAAACGTGCACCATCAATGCCTGCAAAGTAATACACGTCCTCTGGGTCATGTTCTTCAGAAAATGTTAAGAGTGCTGCGGTTTGAGCCAACGCTTCAATAATCAAGACGCCTGGCATAACAGGAAATTCTGGGAAATGGCCCTGAAAGAAAGGTTCA
>CANHDS010000120.1 GCA_947459465.1 Burkholderiaceae bacterium
GATTAGCAGTATCCTCAACACCCCGAAATGCTTCCCAACGAAAACGCTTAGTGAGGATGGCGCTAATTGCCGAGCCAGCAATCATGCCCAAGACCGCCACGATCCCAATCGTGAGTACTTTGGACTTATCGCTCGTGAACATTAACCAATCCAACGAGTAGGCATACGGCGCTACAAATGAGAGGCTTTCCATCCGACCCGAGTTAGTAACTAAGAAGGCCTCTTGCAAAGTATTGGGGTCTTCTTCAAGATGCGCAAAGTGTCCGGATACCCACCAAATAGCAGTGATCGCCAAGCCTACCCCTACTCCTGCCAAAAGATTTTCAACATTCCAAAATGATTTCTTGAGAAGTGCATAGGCGATGAAGGCGCCACCAATCGTAAGAGACAAAATCCAACGCAATTGCTCTTTGGCGATACCAACACTCGCTGAAAGTACACTGGGTAAATCTTGTGAGGTCTTGAGATTCAATGCCACTTGGTCAATCGAATTAGTTCGCAAGACCCCCAAAAATCCGCGCATGGTCATATAGGCAACGAGTCCCAACACGATAAACACCACGATGGATTTCAAATTACCGCTACCGATGCGAACTAGGGTTTTGCTGCCACATCCCGATGCAAGCACCATACCGATACCAAATAGAACGCTACCTATTAAGGTCGACAGAAAGAGCACGCGGTTACCGGTATAAAGGGATTTGGTCACATCAATCCAGCCGAGATGGGACATCACGGCGACTCCTATGATCGCCACGCCAATTGCCAGGCACCATTGGCGCATTCTTGACCAGTCCTCCATCAGAATGCCATCGGATACAGAGCAAAGTGTGCAAAAGTTAGTTCGTTGCATGATGGCGCCCAACACGGCAGTAACAGCAAAGGTAATCAGCAACGCCTGACTACCCAGAGAGCGAATCTGCTCTGGCGATAAATCAGTCATGATGATTCCTAAGGTTTAAATTTGTAGTATTGCTGGTTGAGGTAAGCCACCACGTCTGCTTCATCCTCAGGAAATAGATCAAGGCGCAGCTCGGTATTGCAACGTGCGACCATGACCTTCAAACGATCTAAGCCCTTAACCCGACGATCTTTACGGGTGTAAATCAAGGTGCCATCACCCAAGCCAGACTTCTCAGCATGGCATTTATAGCACTTGGTGTCCTCAATATTCTTGCCATTCGTAAGATTAGGAGCTGCTAAAGCTGGTTGTAGCGCCCATCCGCCCAGAACACCAATAAGAATTGCTAAAGTCTTCATAGTCTCAAAATACAATTATTAGAGAAGCTGAGATTCTATCGGACTAAGTTAAAAAACTATAGCAAAATCATGGTTTTAGGAGGGAAAAATAAGACTATTCGGTAATACTAATATAAGTAAAAGTTATAAGACAACGTGTTACTAAGGCCGAATATAGGCGTACTTATCTTTAAATTGTAGGTCTGCAATCCGAACGACTCCGGAGGGCGTGAACTCGGCATCAAGGATAAATTGATCACGCTTGAGACTGCGATTACGCAGAGTAATTTCGCAAACCTCAAAGCGCACACCGCGGGACTTTAGGGCAGCAACCAGGGGTGCGTATTCAGTACCACTTTTATCTTTGCCACCGTCTAGCAAAATATCAACACCATTCGCATGCGTCACCACAATAATTTTGGTCTGAGGAGCCAC
Organism: Burkholderiaceae bacterium; assembly: GCA_947459465.1. Lineage (GTDB taxonomy): Bacteria > Pseudomonadota > Gammaproteobacteria > Burkholderiales > Burkholderiaceae > Polynucleobacter. The sequence continues at coordinate 1,675 of CANHDS010000120.1, forward strand.
ATCTAAGTGATTACGAATATTGCGTAAGCCCTTTAAACCTTGGGTTGCCGCATCATCAATGTGATAAACCACTTTGGTAGGCTCGGCGCTCGCCAGATTGGCTCCAATCGATAAGCCAATGGCTAGAAAGCCCATCAGTACCGCACGCATGAATGCTTTCATACCATCCTCCATTAAAAAGGAACAACTAAATTGGGGCCATCCCCGGATTGCCTTTAACACCTTTAATCACGGGCTCATTTAACTTCACAGCCTTAATAGTTTTCACTTCCCGTAAGTGCCGCGCCATTAAATCCCAAATGGCCTCACCACCCGCATTCTTCGCTTCCTCCGATACCGGCGCCCAGCCAGCCACTTTATAGGTCTTGCCTGCTTCAATCAGGTTGCCATTGAGACGCATCTCAGAAATGCGTTTACCAGCACCACCCGCTGGATCAATGGTGTACTGCAAACCACCAACCCGGACCATGTCACCACCTTGTTGGTAGTATGGATCGGGATTAAATAAATTATCTGCAACGTCCTCTAAAACGGTCTTGATCATCTCGCCACTCATATTAGTGACGGTAGTAAATGGGTAGGTAATCGCGGTTTGATCGAGCAAATGCTCCATGGTGATCGATTCACCAGGTAATAAGGAGGTGCCCCAACGAAAGCCGGGTGAGAATGAGATCTCCGCATTCTTTTGCTTTAAGAGCCCATCTAAGATCACTTGATCAAAACTACCATTGAAGTTACCACGGCGATACAGGAGACCATCGGTCACAGCCAATTTCTCAGCAAGCCTAGACTCATACGGCGCCCGAATCTTCTTAATCAGAGCACTCATCCCAGCGTCTGCTGGTAATAAGTTCGAGAACACAGGCAGGAGTTTGTAGCGGAAGTCAGTGACTTTGCCCCCCTTCACATCAAAATCTAAGACACCTAGAAACTTACCATTTGATCCGGCGTTAGTAACCAAGGTCACGCCACCAGGATTCTTCACTTTCACGGGAGCTGGCACACCATCGTGGGTGTGGCCACCCATAATGGCATCAATACCTCGCACTCTGGAGGCCATCTTTAAATCGACATCCATGCCGTTATGCGAGAGAACCACAACCACTTTTGCACCCTTCGCACGGGCCTCATCAACCACCTTTTGCATATTCTCTTCTTGAATACCAAAGGTCCAGTTGGGCGTGAAATAACGCGGGTTAGCAATGGGTGTATAAGGGAATGCTTGGCCAACCACGGCGACCTGAACGCCATTCATGGTTTTCATCGCATACGGTGCAAAGACCGCGTCACCAAAGTCAGTAGTCTTAATATTTTGTGCCACAAACGAGACCTTGCCCCGGAAATCCTTCTCCACAATTTCCATGACGCGCTTCTCACCCAAGGTCATTTCCCAATGGGGGGTCATCACATCCACACCCATCGCTAGACAGGCATCCACCATATCCTGACCGTTGGTCCAAAGGGCAGTTCCCGAGCCCTGCCAGGTGTCACCACCATCAAGCAATAATGCACCGGGGCGGCTCGCTTTGATTTGTTTGATCAAAGTAGCGAGATGTGCAAAACCGCCTACCTTGCCATAGGTCTTCGCTGCAGAGGTAAAGTCTAAATAGGTAAATGCATGCGCATCACGGGTGCCAGGTTTCACCCCATAAAACTTCAATAGATGCTCACCTACTAAATGAGGCGGTTTGCCATCTTGTGCACCAATCCCTAAATTGACATTGGGTTCACGAAAGTAAATAGGGAGTAATTGCGCATGGCAATCGGTGAAATGTAGGAAGTGCACATTACCAAATTTTGGCAGATCATAAAACTTCTGTGCAGCACTTTGAGCATGAGAAAAATTGGACTGTAAGCTCATTCCGCCAGCCGACGCCACTGCAAGGGCTTGCAGAAACTCCCGTCTACTAAAAGACATAAA
>CANHDS010000121.1 GCA_947459465.1 Burkholderiaceae bacterium
CGTTAACTTGGCTTGCTTCGCCAAGCTCGCAAAATCAAATTGCAGAGCATCCCCCTCATGCACAAGGAGTCCGTCCAATCCCTCTCGCTGTTTGGCTTCTTGCCATGTATGAACAATGTCGCGATCGATCTCAAGAACTTCGAGCTTTTCAAGGCGCTCGAGCAAGGGTCGGGTTAAGGCGCCCAATCCTGGACCAACTTCCAGAACGTGCATACCGGGCGTGGGGTTTAAGGCATTCACAATCCCGGCAATGACTCCCTGATCCATCAGGAAGTTTTGCCCAAAGCGCTTACGTGCTCGATGCATCGAGATTCATCTTTGTGAGAGCTAACTCTCTTGCAAGTCGAAGAGCTGCAAACATACTGCGCCAATCTGCCTTACCCTGCCCGGCAATATCCAGAGCTGTGCCATGATCAACAGAAGTGCGAATATAAGAGAGCCCCAAGGTGACATTCACTCCCTGCGTAAAGCTAGCAAACTTAAAGGGGGCTAAGCCTTGATCATGGTACATCGCCAAGACTGCATCAAAAGAATATAAGCGCTCAGCATGAAATAAGGTATCGGCCGGATACGGTCCAAAAGCCAGGATCCCTTCATGTTTAGCAGCTTCAATCACAGGAATAATCACTTCATGTTCCTCGCGACCGAGATGGCCATCCTCGCCAGCATGAGGATTTAAGCCGGTCACCGCAATGCGTGGCTTTGCTATCCCAAAGCGCGCCTGTAAATCCGCTTGCATGATTCTCAGGGTATTGAATAAAGACTCAAACCCAATAGCGCCAGCAACCTGACTAATAGGTAAATGGGTGGTGGCAAGCGCGACTCGCAAGGCAATTGCTTGCTCTTTGCCACTGAGTGCCCCTGGGATTTCACCGCACAACATCATAACGACCTGGTGCTGTTGATCGAGGTCGGCTAAAAACTCGGTATGGCCAGTAAATGGGTGCTCCGGAGTATCTAAAACACTTTTTTGAACGGGTGCAGTGATGAGCGCGTGATGTTCACCAACGCGACATGAATCACTGGCCGCTCGAATCAAAGAAAGTACATACTGTGCATTAGCTAAATCAAGAACACCAGATTGTGGAGGGTGATTTAAGGGGATATGCGCAATTTGGATTTGGGGTGGCAATGCGTCATTGGAAAATAACTGCCGATCGCCAAATAGACTAATTTGCACATCCGCATGGGCTGCGACAAAGGCTTTGGCAGCCGCTAATGAAACTTCGGGACCAATACCGGCTGGCTCCCCAGTACTCAGTGCGAGCTTAACGAACTTGCTCATCCAGATTCAAAATCTTGACAGTCGCCGTATCACGTAATTGGCGCAACCAGTCTTGATAGGCTTGCTCGAACTTACGCTCTCGAATGGCAGCTCGAGCAAACTCGCGTTGCTTTTCAACCGTTAATTGCGCATCGCGGCGCTCTAATACTTGAATTAAATGCCAACCAAATTCAGTCTTGACCGGATCGCTAACCTCACCAATTTGTAATCGATTCATGGCAATCTCAAATGGAGGAACCAATTCGCCAGGACCCATCCAGCCCAATATACCGCCGTTCTGGGCTGAGCCGTCCTCCGAGAATTTCTTTGCTAAAGACTCAAAATCAGCAGTCTTGGCACGAATCTGATCACGATAACCTTGGAGGCGCCGCTCGACATCGGCATCTTGTAATCCTTGACGCTGACGAATCAAAATATGGCGCGCCAGAGTTTGCGTAACAATCATTTTCTGCGGCGTAAGATCGGCAGGATTAGCATTACTTGTCGCAGCTCGTGCACCAGCACCACCGGCGCGCCGATCCATTACTTTTAGTACATGAAAGCCGGCTGGGCTTCGAACTACTGATGGCGCTACTTGGCCAGGACCGAGATTGCGGACCGCCTCAACAAAAATTTGAGGTAAGCGATCTTGGGTCCGATAGCCAAGATCCTGAAACTTAATGCGTGAGTTTTCTTTATTAGCTTGTACGCCCAATTGCAAAAAATCAGCATCTCCACGCGCTTCTTTTAATAAGGCCTCAGCGCGCTTTCTGGCTTCGGCTTGAGCACTGGGGCCGGCCCCATCTTCCACAGGAACAAAGATTTGAGCAACCGCAATCTCCTCAGGGCCCGACCCTGCTACAGATGGCTCCGATCCACGACGCTGCATCTGCTCAACAATAAAGTTATCAATTTCAGCATCGGAGATCTTTATTTGTGAATCAACCTCTCGCTCTCGTAAACGTGCCTTTAGAACATCTTCACGCAGTAACTCACGATAACGCTGAAAACTCATACCCGATTTAGTCACCTCTTCCCGGAACTGATTAAAAGTGAGCTTATTGCGAGTTGCAATATCTTCGATAATTTTATTGAGCTCTTTGTCATTTACAGCTAAGCCGGTTTGCTCAGCCTCCTGAATTTGAATTTTTTCTAGTATTAAGTTTTCAAGAATTTGTCTACGCAACTCATCGCCCTCTGGTAGTTTTTTTCCTCCGGCTGGTGCTTGCTTTTGAATCGATGCAATCCGATCATCAATTTCTTTACGTGTTACAACCCCGGTATTGACAACCGCTACCACGCCATCAATACTCACGATCTTAGGTTCATTACCAGTTGGATTATTTTGCGCACTTAAGGGTTGACTAAACAACACCCCCAATAATCCAAATGCCATCACATAACGAAACATGATGAACTTGATGAACGAATAACGATACACAATCATTATTGATAATTTTCGTAGGGTGAAGGTGGCAAAGGCTTGGCTACTGGCTGGTATCCAGGAACGTTCAGACGCATCACATCGACTGGGTTATTTCCAACACTGGCAAAGCCCCTAAATTCTAATTGAAAAAGGACTTGGGTGGTGGTGATTTGAGAGGTATTACGTGCCTGAGAATAGGCAAAGCGCGCGGTCCAACAGTCTGCGTCATACTGTAATCCGACTAAAGTATTCAGGGTCTTTGCAGTTAAGGCATCGTATCCCCAACGACCCAATAAGCGGTATTTTTTAAACACTGGCCACTCACCAAAGGCATTGTATTGATCGGTCTGAGTGACCCCTGAGTTGGTGCCATCGGTTGGCGGATTCCATACATTACGGTATGCAAAATTCAGGCTACGTCCCGGGGTTGGTCGCCACCCTGCGCCAACACTAGTTTGTACAAAGCGATTGAGTTGGGTGTTGTACTGTCCAAATAAATCAACGTTAAAGTTTCCCATCAAACGGATCGTACTGGCACCCAGCGTATCGGAGTAACGGGTTGGATTTTGGATTGTTCCATTTAAACCAACCCGTTGACCTGTGAAATCTTGGCGCTGGGCCAGTGTTACTGTAGCTCGCTCCGCACCAGTATTGGTTTCTAAAACACGGCTAGTCAATCCCATGGTTAATTTATTGTTATCGGCAACCCGGTCATTACCCACAAAAGTGTTCTCACTAAATATTTGGGTAATACCAAAGCCAGCATCCGCAGTATCAAACAGCGGGGTCTGTGCTTGACTTTGGAACGGCGTATACACATAAAATGCACGTGGCTCCATGGTCACAATCATGTC